>CAYINH010000139.1:0-7221 GCA_964364615.1 uncultured Gemmatimonadaceae bacterium | reverse complement strand
CACCGCCCGGTATGCCCTCACAAGCAAGGGTCGTCAGCGGGGGGGCTTCGAATGGGCCATGGAGGAAGTGGGCAGCGGACCGCTGGAGGCCCTCGAGGAGTTGCTGGCCCTGGTGCCGGCCCGCGGGGTGGAGGCGGATCCGCCCGCCGCCGTGGATGTCGCCAGCTGGTTCCCCGCGGTCGAGGACGATGAGCCGCCTCCCGGGGAGTGATCCACCCGAGGTGCTGCTCGAGGGCTTCACCCGATATCTCCGGGACCGGCGTCTGCCGGTGACCCGCCAGCGGCTCGAGGTGGCGACCGCCCTGTTTCACAGCCCGGACCATCCGTCGGCCGACCGGTTGCAGCGGGACCTCGCCGAGCGGGGCGTCGGGGTGGGAACCGCGACCGTCTATCGCACGTTGGACCTGCTGGTGGAGAGCGGGCTGGTCCGGGAGCACGACTTCGGTGAGGGATTCCGCCGCTTTGAACCCACCTCCGAGCGGTCCCGTCATGAACACCTGGTCTGCCGCCGGTGTGGCCGGGCAGTGGAATTCATCAATGAGCGACTGGAGCGCATGCTGGAGATGATCGCCGACGAACATCGCTTCCTCCATCGCCAGCACCGGGTGGAGATCTATGGACTCTGTGCCGATTGTCAGCGGCGCGACGCGGCCGACCTCGGCGCCACCGTGGGTGGCCGATGACCGACACTCCAGCCCTCGGCGCCCTGGTCGCCTTCCTGGGCGGCCTGTTGAGTTTTCTCTCTCCCTGCGTGCTGCCGCTGGTGCCATCGTATCTCGGGTTCGTCACCGGTTTCACCATCGACGAGATGACCGACCGCCGCAAGATGGCGATGGTGCACGCCACCCTCTTTGTCCTGGGGTTCTCCCTGGTCTTCATCCTGCTCGGGGCCAGTGCCACCGCCCTGGGGCGGGTGCTGAATCACTATCAGGTGTGGGTCACCCGGATCGGCGGGGTGCTGATCCTCTTCTTCGGCCTCTACCTGCTCGGGGTGATCAAGCTCGGGTTCCTGGGCCAGGAACAGCGGGCCCACCTCGATCGGAAGCCGGTCGGCTATCTCGGATCGGCCCTGGTCGGGATCGCCTTCGGGGCGGGCTGGACGCCCTGCATCGGACCGATTCTGGGCGGGATCCTGACGCTGGCCGCCTCGCAGGGCGACTTTCAGCAGGGCATGGTGCTTCTCGGTTGGTACTCCCTCGGTCTGGCGGTCCCCTTCCTGGCCGCCGCCTGGGCGGTCGAGAGCTTCCTCACCGTGTTCCAGCGCTACCGGAAGCACATGATCTGGGTCCAGCGAATCAGTGGGGGCCTGCTCCTCCTCGTCGGCCTGCTGATGATCTCCGGGCAGTTCACCCGGCTCGCGACCTGGCTGCAGGCGCTGACTCCCGGCTTCCTCCGGCAGTGGCTCTGATCGGCTGACGCCTGGCGCCCGCCGTATGAATCCACCGGTACACCGGGTGGTTTGCCCCTCGTCACCCGGTTGACTAGTGTCCAAGGGACCAGCTTCGGTCGTCTCACTTTTCGTGACGCCGTCCGGTCGCTGACCCTCTGGAAGGAACGTCGTATGAAGACCGTCTCCGCGCTGTTCAGCCTTGCCCTGCTCCTCCCAGCGTGTGGTGGGAGTGCCCCCGAATCCTCGCCGGCGGAAACCGCGGCAGTGCCTCAGGAGACCGCCGCTGCGCCCGAAGCCGCGGCCGTCGTCTCGGCCGAGGAGCTTGGTGCTGTCCCCCCGGAGGCCCCCGCAGCCCAGCGTCCCGCCAGGCCCGCGGCCGCAAAGCCGGCTCCAGTCTCGAATCCGACGCCAGCGGAAGAGCCTGCCCGCGAGCCGGAACCTCCAACGCTGCCCGCTCCGCTGGCGCTCTCGACCGGGACCGACCTGGCCGTGACGACCCGGGTGGAAATCACTTCGCGAACCAACAAGGCAGGTGAGACCCTGATCGCCACGGTGGCGGCCGACGTGGACGATGCGGAGGGCCGGACGGTGGTGCCGGCGGGTGCGGTGGTCACGTTCAGGATTCTCGAGATCAAGCCGGCCGAGAACAAGGGAGGCCAGGGGACCCTGGTGCTGCAGCCCGTCTCGGTGCGGATCGACGGCGAGAGTTATCCCGTCAAGGCCGAGGTGACCTCGTTGCAGAGCGAGCTCAAAGGGCGCGGAGTGACGGCGGGCGACGCGGCGAAGGTGGGGGCCGGTGCCGCGGCCGGCGCGCTGATCGGTCGGATCCTCGGCAAGAAGGCCTCCGGCACGGTTGTCGGGGGCGTGGTGGGTGGGGCGGTCGGTACCGCGGTTGCCATCCAGACGGCGGATCAGGATATCGTGGTGCCGGCCGGATCCCGGATTGGCCTCCGGCTGACTGGCGAGTTCTCCCGCTCGGCCCCCTAGGGCACCCAAGTCACTACCCCGCGCCGCCGGCCCCTCGGTGGGTGTCCTGTCCTGACTGCCACCCGGCCGAGTCGCCGCTCGCAGCCAGCGCTAGGGAATCGGGTAGACGGCTTGTAAGTTACCCAGCCGATCCCCGACCCCAACCCCTGCTCCCCATGCCGGAAGACCCCGCGCTCCGTCTCACGGAACGCCGGAACCCCAGAACCCAGCGGCTCGATCAGGCCACCCCGCGCGAACTGGTGGCGATGATCGCAGCTGAGGATGCCACCATCCCGGCTGCGGTCGCGGCGGTGGCCGAGGACATTGCCCAGGCCCTCGAACTGGTCGAAGCGGCCTTCCGAGCCGGCGGCCGGCTGTTCTATGTCGGGGCCGGGACCAGTGGCCGCCTCGGTGTGCTGGATGCCGCCGAATGTCCACCCACCTTCGGGTCTCCTCCAGAACAGGTTCAGGGGATCATCGCCGGTGGCCCCGCGGCGCTGGTCAGCGCGGTCGAAGGCGCCGAGGACGACCCTGCGGGTGGCGCGGCCGCGATCGACCAGCGGTCGGTCTCCGCCCGGGACGTGGTCATCGGCATCGCCGCCAGCGGAGTCACCCCATTCGTCCGGGGGGCCCTGACCCGGGCCCGGGAGATCGGTGCCGCCACGGTGCTGGTCACCTGTGCCGAGCCGCCGGAAGACGTCCGGAACAAGGCGAGGGTCGCCATCGTGATCCGGACCGGCCCCGAGGTGGTGACTGGCTCTACCCGGATGAAGGCCGGCACCGCGACCAAGCTGGTCCTCAACACCATCACCACCGGAGCGATGGTGCGGCTGGGCAAGACCTATGGCAATCTGATGGTGGACCTCCAGGCCACCAACGCCAAGCTGGTCGATCGTGGACAGCGGATCGTCATGGAGGTGGCGGGGGTGGACCGTGCCGGCGCGATGACCGCGCTGGCGGCGGCCGACGGGAGCGTGCGCACCGCCATCGTGATGGCCCGCACCGGCTCCACCCGGGTTGAGGCCGAGCGGCTGCTGACCCAGCACGACCATCGCCTCCGGGCCATCCTCGGCGACCCGCCGCCGGTATCGGATCATGCCTGAACGCCCCAGTTTCGGGGTGGGGCTCATGTCGGGCACCTCGCTCGACGGGATGGACGCCGCGCTGGTCAGGTTCCGGGGGCCGAACCGGGCCGAGCTGGTGTCGTTCGTCAGCCGGGCCTACTCGGTGGAAGAACGCGACCGGCTGGAATCGGCGATCCTCGGTGGGACCCCGGCCAGTCTGGCCCGGCTCCACTCGGCGCTGGGACACTGGGCGGCGGACGCGGTGCAGATGCTGCTCGAGGTCGCCGGGGTCGCGGCCACCGAGATCGACTTCATCGCCTTCCCGGGTCAGACGATCTGGCACGAGCCTCCGGTGGTCAGCTGGCAACTGGGCGAACCCGCCATCCTGGCCGAGCAATTCGGAGTCCGGGTGGTGAGTTCCTTTCGGTCCCGGGATGTGGCGGCCGGCGGGCAGGGCGCTCCCCTGGTGCCGATGGCCGACGTGCTGCTGTTCGGTGCCGATCAGCCCCGGATCCTGCTCAACATCGGCGGGATGGCCAATCTGACCTACGTCGGGCATCGCGATGTGGAGGACGGCGCCTTCGCGTTTGACACCGGACCCGGGATGGCGATCATCGACGCCGCCGCGCGAATGGTGCGGCCGGATCTTCAGTATGACCTCGATGGTCAGGTCTCCCTGGCCGGTACCGTGCACCAGGAAGTCCTGGCGGACCTGCTGGCCGCCCCATTCTTCCAGCAGCCGCCACCCAAATCGACCGGTCGCGAGATCTTCGGCACGCGCTACGCCACCACTCTCGTGGAACGGTTGCCGGGCCCCGATGCGGTTGCCACCGCCGTGGCACTCACCGCCCGGAGCATTGCCGACGCGGTGCACCGGTGGACGCCCGCTGGTGTCGAGCTGGTGGTGTCCGGGGGAGGCGCCCGGCATCCCGGCCTGGTCGGCGCGCTGGGGGCGTTGCTGGGCCGGCCCCTGCGACGGTTTGACGATCTCTTCTTTGCCGGTGATGCCAAGGAGGCCGTCGCCTTCGCCCTGCTGGGCTATCTCACCGTGCATGGCCAACCCGGAAACCTGCCCGGCGCGACCGGCGCGGCGGGGCGCCGGGTCCTCGGGACCATCACCCCGGCGTGAACCCCGCCCGACTGGTCTTTCCCGCACTCCGCTGGACGGCGGAGACCGGGTTCCAGCACGAGATGGCGGCGGCCCGGGCCGCCCTGGAGTGGGGCGCTGGTGGGTTCATCCTCTTCGGCGGCACCACCGAAGCCGTGGGGGATCTCACGGCCACTCTGCGCCGTGAAGCCGGTCGCCCGCTCCTCATCGCGGCGGATCTCGAGCGCGGGGCGGGGCAGCAGATCCGCGGCCTGGCCGACCTGCCACCCCCGCTCGCCCTCTCCGCGATGGATGATCCCGCGGTGATTCGCGGCGCCGGTCTGCTGACCGGACTGCAGGCCCGGAGTGTGGGGATCAATTGGGTGCTGGCTCCCGTCGCCGATCTGGATCTGGAACCGGAGAACCCGATCGTGCAGAGTCGGGCCTTCGGTGACGACCCGGCCCAGGTGAGCGATGCGGTGGCCGACTGGATCGCCGGGTGTGAGGCCGCAGGCGTCCTGGCCTGCGCCAAGCACTTTCCCGGGCACGGCCGGACCCGGACCGATTCGCACGATGTCTGCCCGGTGGTGACCGGAACCCGCGAGGAGCTTGAGGCCATGGACCTCCGGCCATTCCGGGCGGCGATCGGGGCCGGTGTCAGTTCGATCATGACTGCCCATGTGGCCTATCCCGCGCTCGATCCCTCGGGAACCCCAGCCACCTTTTCCCGTCCGATCCTGACCATCCTTCGCGACCGGCTGCGCTTTACCGGGCTGATCGTCTCCGATGCGCTGATGATGGAAGGGGCCCGCAGCGAGGCCGCGGCGGACGCGCTCCGGGCCGGGGTGGATCTGCTGTTGTACCCGGAGGATCCCGAAGCCGTGGCGGCCCAGCTGGCGAGTCTGGTCGAGCACGACGAGGCGCTCCGAGCCCGGGTCTCCGAATCCGAGGCCCGGTATCAGCGGATCGTCAGTCATCTCGATCCGGACCGGCCCGAGGTCGAGCACCAGCCAGGCTCGGCCCGTGCCCTGTTTGACCGGCTTCTCGATCTGCCGCTGCACCAGGGAGAGCTCCCCCCGTTGCGGGAGCCGGTGGAGCTGGTGGTGCTCGACGACGATCTGGGCCAGCGCTATCCGGTGTCCTCACCGAGCGACGAGGTGGCGCGCGAACTCGGGCGGCTCGGGGTCGGCGCCGGCCCGGGAGGAAGCCGGGTGCTGCTCGTGCTGTCGGAGCCGCGGGCTTCGAAGGGCCGGGCGGCCCTTGGGAGCGGGACGATGGAGCGCATGGTTGCGGCTGGGCAGGTCGATCTGGTGGTGGTGTTCGGGCACCCGCGGATCGCGGAACAGGTGGTGGGGGATGTCCCGATCCTGCTCGCCTGGCATCGCCAGTCCGCCATGCAACGGGCGGTGGCCCGGTGGATCCGGAACCGAGTGGGATGACACCGCTCGACTGGACGGTGGTGGCGGTCTACCTGGCGGGGACCATCGGACTGGGGCTGTTGCTGGCACGTCGAGGCGCCCGCAGCATGGCGGACTTCTTCGTGGGTGGGCGGGCCATCCCCTGGTGGCTGGCGGCCACCTCGATGGCGGCGACCACCTTCAACGTCGACACCCCGCTCTATGTGGCGGGTCGGGTGGCGCGGGCCGGGGTGGCGGGGAACTGGGAGTGGTGGTCGTTCGCCTTCGGGCACGTACTGATGGCGGTCCTGCTGGCCAGGCTCTGGCGTCGGGCCGAAGTGCTCACCGACCTCGAACTCACCGAGCTGCGCTACGCCGGTCGACCGGCGGCGGCGCTTCGTGCGTCGCGCGCCTTCCTGCTGGCCATCCCGTTCAACTGCCTGAGCATCGGGTACGGCATGCTGGCGATGCGAAAGGTGCTGACCGCCCTGGGGGTGTTCGAATACCTGCCCGATCTGCCGGGCGACGAGCGGCTCTGGGTCATCCTGCCGTTGCTGGCGACCGTCCTGCTCTACACCGCGGCCTCGGGACTCTGGGGTGTGGTGGCCACCGACTTCCTGCAGTACCTGTTCGCGATGGCCGGGGCTCTGGTGGTGATGATCTTCGCGCTGATCGAGGTCGGCGGTCTGTCCGGGTTGACCGACTCGCTTCGTGCCGCCGGCAAGGAGCGCCATCTCGACCTGGTGCCGGTGGGCGAGGATGCCCTGATGCCGCTCTCCACCTTCTTCGGCTACATCGCGATCCAGTGGTGGGCGTTTCGCAACAGCGACGGCGGCGGGATGTTCGTTCAGCGGCTGAGCTCCACGGCCAACGAGCGGGAAGCCACCAAGGCGGCCCACACCTTCAACATTCTCAACTACCTGGTGCGCACCTGGCCCTGGGTCCTGGTTGCCCTGGCGGCGCTGGTGCTGCTTCCGGGGCTGGAGGACCCCGAGTTGGCGTACCCGATGCTGATGGTGCGGTATCTGCCGCCGGGGCTCCTCGGCCTGGCCTTCGCCAGCATGCTGGCCGCCTTCATGTCCACCATCTCTACCCAGGTCAACTGGGGCGCCAGCTACCTGGTCCACGACCTCTACAGCCGGTTCAGCGGGGTTACCGACGAACCCCGGCTGATCCGGCTCGCCCGGGTGGCCAGCGTCGGCATCACGGCGACCGCCGCCGTCGCTTCCTTCTTCATGGAGGACGTGGGCGAGGTCTTCCGGCTGATCATCCTGATCGGCAACGGTCCCGGGCTGGTCCTGCTGCTGCGCTGGTTCT
>CAYINH010000138.1:0-7231 GCA_964364615.1 uncultured Gemmatimonadaceae bacterium | reverse complement strand
GACGGGCCGACACGAACTCCCGGGCAAGCCGCCGGATCGTCTCCGCGTCGATTCCGGTGATCCCGGCGGCAGCCTCGGGGGTGTGTCCAGTCAGGGTGCCCTGCAGGGCGGTGGCATCGGGGGGCGCACTGGTGCGCTCCGACAGGATCACCTGGGCCATCGCCAGGGCCAGGGCGGCTTCACTGCCCGGCGCGGCTGCGTGCCATTCGTCCGCGTTCAGTCCGGTGAGCGACCGGCGGGGCCCGATGTACACCGCCTTGGCCATGTCGCCACCGGACATCCCATGGGATTCGGCAAAACCGCGCTGGTTTTCGACCGGCGCGAGCCAGGTCTCCAGAAACTCGGCCCCGAACGAGACGATGTACCGGGCCCGCGCGAAGTCATGGGCCGGCAACTCGTCGAGCCCGAAGACCCGCCGGTTCGCCGCCCGCATCGCATCATGATCGAACGGCTCCCAGCGAACCAGCCGGCCCCCCTGGGCCGTGGCCCAGGCCCGAAGCAAGTCGGTGAAGGTCCCGTCCCCCGCCCCGCTCAGCACGGCCAGAGGTGCGGTGGCGGATCCCAGCTTCTCGGCCAACCGGGTGAGCGCCTCATCCCAACTGATGTCGGTGAAACCGCCCGACGCGTCCCGCGCCATCGGACCCTTGAGCCGGCCGGGATTGTACAGCCCCTGCAGCGCGGCATGCCCGCGAGCGCACAGGGTCCCCCGGTTGACCGGATGATCCGGATTGCCCTCGAGCTTGATCGCCCGCGCCTCGCGGGTCTTGACGTGGAGTCCGCACCCCGCCGGGCATTCGGTGCAGGTGCTGGCATAGACGGTGGGGATGCCCGGGACCTGGTCCTCCGACTGCACCAGGTAGGGGATCAGCTTCTCGACCTTGGTGGTCGAGCAGCCGGACAGCGCAGCGGTACCGGCACCGGTGACCCCGGCGATCTGAAGGAACTTGCGGCGATTCATGCCAGCTTCGGTGGTCTCGCTCATCGAACCCCGGCTAGTAGTGGCAAACGGAGCAGTCGCGCGACTGGTCCCGTTCCTGATGGCAGCTGATGCAGAAACCCATGTTGTTCACGTTGTTGACCTCGAACACCTGGGGCATCCTGGCCACATCGCCGTGACAGGTTCCGCAGGCGGTCGGGCCCATCGCCTGGATGTGGCGCATGTGCGGAAAATGGGCGTGGCGGGCCAAGGTATGGATCCGGACCCACTCGAGTTTCGGGGCCTCGGGCTTCTCCCGGTCGGTCCAGAACTGGCGCAGCTTCCGGATCTCACCGCGACCGGTGCTATCACTGCCGGAGATGTACTGATGGCACCCCATGCAGGACTGCAGGCTGGGAATCCCGGGCTCCGACGCCAGTCCCACCGAGGAGTGACAGTACTGGCAGGAGATCTTGTACTGGCCGGAATGGAGATCATGGCGGAAGAACACCGGTTGCCGGGGACCCTTGAGTGCGGCCGTATCGCCCGGGGCGAGCCGGACGGCCGCCACCGAGTCGGGCGCGGACGGGCCGGCCTGTTGCGCCGTCATCGTCCGTCCTATCAACAGTGCACCCGCGGCGAGGCTCACCGCCGCAATGGTACCGAGCACCGCGAACTTTCGCATGCCTGACCTGCCATGGCCGGGTGGAGAGCTTCCGGAGACCGTTTGCCACCGGAGTTTGGTCTTGGAACCGCACAAAGATAGATACCCACCACCCCGAATCCAAATCCCCCGACAGGGGCTAAGTCAGCCCCCCGGGAGCGTTTGGACCGGCCTCGACGGGGAGGCCCTGCCGCTCGAGGTAGCGCACGATTTCCAGGGCCATGGCCCGCAGCAGGGTGGCCTCCCGACCATCGGGTTCTGCCCGGAACATCAGCTCACGAAACGACCGCATCACCACGTCCGGCTGGCGGGTCTTGAAGAAGTCGATCGCCCAGAGGGCGCGCTCCCAATCTTCAAAGAGCCGCTCGTAGTGGCCCCCGGTCGCGGCGTCGGCCCGATGCCGGGGGCCCTTGAGGGTGGGCGGCTCATGCCGAGCCATCCAGCACTCCCACGCCATCACGGCGACGGCGTGGCCCAGGTTAAGCGAGCGGTGATCCGGATTGGTGGGGATGGTGACGAGGGCGTGGCACCGATCGAGTTCCTCGTTGGTCAGGCCCTTGTCCTCCCGGCCCGCCACGAAGGCCACGGGACCCTCCGCCGCCCGCTCGACCAGGCCCTGGGCGGCCGATCGCGGGCGCAGGACGGTCCGCTTGGCGCGCCGCTCCCGGGCGGTGAGGGCGACCGACCAGACCACATCTTCGAGGGCCTGTTCCAGGGTATCGACGATCACCAGCCGGTCGAGGACGTCGGCGGTGTTGTGGGCAATGCCTTCGATCCGGTAGGCATCGTACTCGCGCGGCGCCACCAACCGGACCTGGGTGATGGCGAAGTTCTTGGCCACCCGGATGGCGGTCGCGATGTTGACCAGGTCCTGGGGCTCCACCAGCACCAGGATCGGGGCTGGCTGCACTTTAGGCCGTGACCTCGGTCGAATGGCCGCGCGACTGGAGCGCGAGCCGCAGCCCGGCCTTGTCGGTGGCCCTGAGGTAGGCCTCCTCGGGATCCACCTGACCCGCATCCACCAGCTTGAGCAGCGCGTCGTTCATGGTGACCATGCCGGCCTTCCGGCTGGTCTGCATGACGGAGGGAATCTGGAAGGTCTTGCCCTCCCGGATCAGATTGGTCACCGAGGGCGTCGCAATCAGAATCTCCCGGGCGGCGACTCGACCGCCACCCTGGCGCCGGCAGAGAACCTGGGCCACTACCCCCCGGAGGCACTCGGCCAGCATGATCCGGATCTGGGGCTGTTGGCCCGCCGGGAACTGATCGATGATCCGGTCCACGGAGCCGGCGGCGGTCGTGGTATGAAGGGTTCCAAAGACCAGGTGACCGGTCTCCGCCGTCTCCAGAGCGATGGTGATGGTCTCCAGATCGCGCAGTTCCCCCACCAGCACGACGTCGGGATCCTGGCGCAGGGCCGCGCGCAGGGCTGACCCGAAACTCTCGGTGTGGTCCCCCACTTCCCGCTGGGTGACCAACGCCTGTTTCCCAACATGGACGAACTCGATCGGATCCTCGATGGTGAGGATATGATCGTTCCGGGTCTGGTTGATCAGATCCACCATTGCCGCCAGGGTGGTGCTCTTTCCTGACCCGGTGGGACCGGTCACCAGCACCAGTCCCTTGGTCAGGGCGCAGAGCTGCTGGACTTCCCGGCTGAGCCCCAGATCCTCGACCGTGGGAATGGCGCTGGAGATCCGGCGGAACACCGCCATGACCCCGTTGCGATCCCGACCGGCGTTCCCCCGGAACCGGGCCACCCCCGGAATCTCACAGGCCCAGTCCACGTCGTTGCGACGGCGCCATTCCTGCCAAGTCGAGTTCGGCATGATCGACCACAGCAGCCGCTCGAGGTGGGCGGCTTCCAGGGGATCGGTGGACTGCCGCACCAGATCCCCATCCCGCCGCAGCACGGGCGGTTCTCCGACCCGCAGATGCAGGTCGGAAGCCTCCCGCTCGATCAGCAGGCGGAGCAGCGTCTCCATCGCCTCCCGGGCGGGTTCCCGTTCCGCTTCGGGGGGGCTGCTCGACGCCGCGGCCCTTCCGTTCTTGAACTTGAGCACCGCCGCGGTCCGACCACCCTCGGGGGCCAACTCTACCTCGACCCCACCCACGCTCGACGCATAGGAAAAGGAGAGCCGCGCCGTGGGTCCGAGGAGCGGCACCATGTCCGCCGGGGCCAGTTCCTTGATCAGTCCGGCCACCTGGGCCTCATCCAGAGGTGACTTGCTGAGCGGACGCAGGCTGTTGCCCACCACCATCCGGACCGGCTGGCCGGCGGTCAGTCGGATCTGCTGGCCGCCATGGGCCAGGGCGGCTTCCAGAAAGCGGTCAAGTCGTGCCACAATGACCCTCGATCAGTCCAGCGGGCGCACAGCCCGCACGTAGGCCCGGTTGATGAGGCGTTGTGCCCCATCGGTCCGGAGTTCGAAGAATGGCCCGGTGGCGTTGAGATAGTCGATCGGGCGCGCCCGGATGGACGGCAGTTCGGCCCGGACCTCGCCTTCGAGCTCCTCACCGGTGGTGAGTCGGACGCTCATCCGCATCGGGGTGCCCCTGGCTTCCTCCTCGTCCGAGGGGTCCGGCACCTCAGGCGCCTCAATCGGGCAGACCGCCATGACGATCTGGGCCTTGGAGAGGATCAGGACCCCGGGCCCATCAAACGTCATGGCGAAGAACCCCTCCGGCCGGTTGAGCATCTCCAGGGCGGTTTCTGGACCCGCTCGGTAGGGCACGGCCCCGAGCAGGTGGAGATATCCGGGCACCACCTCGCCATCGCTCATGGTCATTACCGTGGCGACCCGGCCCATGCTACCCCAATCGCTCATCCTCGCAGCTCCACTCCGGCTCGTTGTTCGTACAGCTTGATCCATTCCACGTGGTCGACCTCCTCGCCCAGCGTCTCGCGGCCCTGATGCAGCAGGTCGCTCACCAGACCGATCACCGGCGCCTCCAGCTCCAGGGCCTCGGTCAACCCCTTCGCAATCCCGACGTCCTTGTCGAGCAGGGCCAACCGGAAGGTCCTCGGCCACCGCCCGGTCAACACCCGTTCCGGGAACAGCTGCTCACTCACGAAGGAGCGTCCGTTCGCCGCGTTGATCACCGCCAGAGCCGTCGCCGGCGCCACCCCGGCCCGCGCCAGGGCGGTGAGCCCCTCCCCGAGAGCGGCCAGGTGAACCGCGATCAGGGCGTTGTGCACCGCCTTGAGGGCGTGCCCGGCGCCAACCGGACCCACATGCACGATCCGCCGACCGAAGGCCTGGAGAACCGGCTCCGCCCGGGCAAACCCCTGCGCGCTCCCTCCCACCATCACCGTCAGAATCCCCGCCTCGGCCCCGGCCGTCCCTCCGCTGACCGGGGCATCGAGAAAATCGACCCCCTGCCCCGCCAGCCGCTCCGCAATGACCCGGGATCGGTCGGGAATCCCCGAGGTCAGGTCGACCAGCAGGGCTCCGGACTCCAGTCCCGCCGCCAGACCCTCGGGGCCATCGAGCACCTCCTCGAGCTCCGGCGAACTCGGGAGACAGGTGAAGACAATCGCGGCTCCTTTGGCCACCGCTGCGGGCGTTCCCACGGCGGTGACTCCGCTGGTCCTGGCCAGGGTGAGCGCCCGACTCGCGGTCCGATTCCACACCGCCACCTCGTGGTGTTCGGCCAGCCGGGTCGCGATCGGGGAACCGATCGCCCCAAGGCCGATGAAACCGAGCCGCACCGAGCTACTCTCCGGTCCGCGCGCCAAGCTGGCTGTCGAGCATCATCAGCGCCGCCGGATTGTCGGCTACCAGTCGAAGCCGCTCAACGATGGCGGTACTGGTCTTCTCCTCCTCGACCTGCTCGGTGATGAACCACTGCAGCATGATCTGGCACGAGTGGTCCTTTTCCTTCCCGGCCCGCTCGTAGATCGACCGGATCGACGCCGAAACGCCGGCTTCGTGCCTGGCCGCCGCATCGAACACGGCGAGCGGCGTCTTCCAGGCCGCCTTGGGCTGCGTCAGTGGTCCCAACTCGATGTGACCACCGCGGTCCAGGACGAACTCGAAGAGCCTCATCGCGTGACCAGACTCTTCCCGGGCCTGGATTCGCATCCATTTGCCGAATCCCTCGAAATTCCGTTCCTCGCACCAGGCCGCCATGGCCAGGTAGAGATAGGCGGCCTGAAACTCCTTGGTCACCTGGTCGTTCATGGCCTGCCCAAGACCTTTGCTCAGTCCCATCGTCATCTCCCATCGAAAACTGTAGTCCGAGGGCCAGGAATCCCTGGCCGCGGTTCGGCAGAAAGCCCTGATGAGAATACGCAACACCCGGCCGCCATGCACCCCCGGGTAGCCCCAACCCCGCTCCCGGCACCATCTTTGGCAGGTGTCTCCCCGGTATTCCATGGCCCGGATCGGCGGGGCGCTGCTTGGCGGCGCCCTGGTTCTGCTGGTGGTCGGCCCCCTGCTCCGACTCCTCTGGGAGGCGCCCCCAGGGGAGTTGGCCAACGCTGTCCTCGACGCAGAAGTCCGAGACGCCATCGTCCTCACGGTGCTCACCGCGAGCGCCGCCACCTTGCTGGCCGTCGTCCTGGGCCTGCCGCTGGGCTATGCCCTGGCCCGGACCCGGTTCCCGGGCAGCCGCTTCCTCGGCGGGGTACTGGAACTGCCGGTGGTCATTCCCCATCCGGTGGCCGGGATCGCCCTGCTGCTCTTCCTGGGGCGCCACTCGACCGTCGGCGGGGCCCTGGCGGCGATCGGGGTGGACGTCGTAAGCCACGTGCCCGGGATCGTCGCGGCCATGCTGTTTGTCTCGGCCCCCCTGGTGGTGAGCGGGGCCCGGGAGGCCTTTGCCTCGGTGGATCCCAAGCTGGAGCGCGTGGCCCGGACCCTGGGCGACACTCCCTGGGCCACCTTTCGCCGGATCTCCCTCCCCCTGGCCGGCCGTGGCATCCTGGCGGGCGCGCTGCTGGCCTGGGGTCGCAGCGTCTCCGAATTCGGGGCGATCGTGATCCTGACTTACCACCCGAAGGTGGCGAGCGTGCTGATCTACGACCGGTTCACCCTGGGGGGGTTGCCGGCGGCCGTCCCGGCGGCGGCGCTGCTGCTGCTGGTGGCCCTGGGCGTTTTCCTCCTGCTCCGGATCATCGAGCCGCGGCGGATGGACTAGGATGATCCAGATCCAGGACCTCGCCCTTCAGGTCGGTGACTTTCGGCTGTCGGGGGTTTCGCTCGAGCTGCCGACTGGTGGGCATGGTCTCATCATCGGCCCCACCGGATCAGGAAAGACCACGCTGCTGGAGGCGATCGCCGGCCACCTCCGGCCCACCGCCGGCCGGATCGTGCTCGACGGCCAGGACGTGACCCGGATTCCGCCGGAGGAACGCGGGATCGGATTCGTCTACCAGACCTATCACCTCTTTCCGCACTATTCCGTCCGGGAAAACGTGGCGTATGGCCTGGGTCGCACCGGGATGGACGCGACCGCGATCAGGACCCGGGTGGATGCCCTGGCCGAGCTGGTGGGGATCGTGCCGCTGCTCGACCGCGGAGTGCGGGGCCTCAGCGGCGGGGAACAGCAGCGGGTGGCCCTGGCCCGGGCCCTCGCCCCGAAGCCCCGCATTCTGCTGCTCGATGAGCCGTTCGCGGCGGTCGACCCCGCGCTCCGCCGGGTCCTTC
>CAYINH010000137.1:0-7274 GCA_964364615.1 uncultured Gemmatimonadaceae bacterium | reverse complement strand
CGGGTTCACCTCGAAGCTGTCGCGGCTCACCTGGTGCACGACCTGGTCGAAGGCCCGCTCCTGCGGGGAGAGGCGGTCGAGGGTGGTGTAGGCCTTGTAGTTGGCGACGAACAGATCGAGGTCGCCATCGCCGTCCACGTCCGCCAGGGTGGCGGTAACGCTGCCGTACCGGGAGGCGAGGCCGCTCTCCTCACCCTGCTCCGTGAAGTGGCCGGCGCCGTCGTTCAGGAACAGCGCGTTGGGCCCACCCAGCGCGAGGAGAATCAGGTCCAGGTCCCCGTCGCCGTCCACATCGGCGAACACCGCCCCCGTGGAATGCCGGTCCGGCGCGGCGACGCCGCGCTCGGCGGCCACCTCGTCGAACCGCCAGTTCCCCCGGTTCAGGTACAGCGCGTTCGGCCCCTCGGTCCGGCAGAAGTAGACGTCCGCCAGGCCGTCGCCGTCCACGTCGCCTAGGGCCACCCCGCCGCCCTGCGCCAGGATCCGGTTTGCCAGGGCAAGGGAGTCGTTCAGAGTATTCTGAAAGGCGATCCCGGTCCGGTCCGAGTGGAGGGCAGCAAAGCCTGGTCGGCCGCCACCGGGAACCTCGAGTTCACGCCACCGGTAGCCGGGTTCCTGGTGCCACGAGGGATCGGCGCTCGGGCTGCACGCCGCGAGCCAGAGCAGGGCAAGGCCGCCCAGGGCGGCGGGTGCCCTCACCGGCTGCTGGCTGGCTTGGTGTGCAGCCGCTCCAGAACCTTCTCGCCGATACAGGCCCCCTGGATCTTGCCCGCATCGCGGCCCATCGGGTAGTGAATCCCGCCGTAGATCCGGGACTGGGCCGCCTCAATGGCGGCGTCGACGAAGGAATTGAAGTGGCGGACCGGGTGACCGATGGCGAGGTTGGTGCTGTCGTCGAACGCCACATCGCCGAGCAGCCGGGTCATCACCGTGGCGGCAGCCATGGACTGAACCGAGTGGGCCGAGGGGTACTCCGGGAAGGTCGGGGTGATAATCATCGGCGCCCAGTTGGGGTCCCGATACCGCCGGATGTAGCTGTTCGGGCGGATGAGATTGTCCCGGAACTTGAAGTGCCAGGCCCCGATGAAGGCGTCGGCCTGGGCCAGAGTGGCCATCACGAACAGCTCAGCTGCCGCCTCGGCTGAGAGCCGCCGCTCGGAGACCATCTGGCTGCCGATCGAGAGCCAGTGACCGGTGGGGGTGCCGGTCTGGCCGGGGTTGTCTGCCCAGTAGAGGGTGATCTGCCGCTGCTCGTCCGACAGGAGCCTGCCGGCCTGGTAGACCGAGTCGGCCTCGGCCCAGAACGCCGAGCCGGAGTCGGTGGAGAAGGGAGCGTGGTCCGGGAGCGGGCACGCGTCCGGGCTCCGGAGGACGAAGGGGCGGATGGTGCCCCACCACGGCTCGGTGATTCCCGCCGGGTTGATGGCCTTGAGGGTGGTGACCCCGGCTCCCTTGGGCTGGTTGGCCACGATGGTCCGCTCCCCGGCGGCGCCCGACCGGAACTGGGCGTTCGGGTTGTCGAGCGCCACCAGTTCGGTCATGGCCGACAGGTTCTGCGAGACGTACTCGTCGACCCGACTGTCATTGACATAGCGCGAGGGCCCTACCGGCGGGGCGTAGGTCCGGGTCCGGGTCTCCGCAAACCCGTCGCTGTTGGACCAGGCGATGATAGCCAGCCCGATCTCCCGGCCCAGGGCGGCCGAACGCTGCTGGACATCAGGGGGAATGCCGAGTCCGGTTCGGGCGTCCACCAGCGAATCGGTCAGGGTGGCGAGGGCGGCCCTGGTGGTGGGGAGCCCCTCTCGAAAGAGGGTGTCGAGTACCAGCCGCTCGGCGGCGAGGGCCACCAGGGTCGCATCGTAGCGCAGACCGGCTTCCGCCGTTGGGAGCTGGTCGAGGCCATTGAGTTGACCGCTGAGCGACCGGAGGCTCGGGGTGGCCGCGGCGAGTCCCTCGTAGAGGGCCACGGAGGCGTAGGCCAGGAGTCGGGAGGCGACCGGCGGAGAGATCCGTTCGGCCCGGATGAGGCCGTAGTAGTTCTGCATCCACTCAGCCACCATCGAGGGATTGGTGGGCGGGGCGGCGCGGCCGCAACCGGCCAAAGCGAGGAACAGGCACAAGACGGTGAGCCGCTTCACGGTTCCAACACCCCTCTTGAGGACAGTTGGTCAAATGTAAACCAAGCCATTGGAGATGATAGGACACGTCCCAGGAGGCGTTCTTGTTCGCCCTGGAGTTCCTCCGACGCGACGCCCAGGGCGACAGGGAGGAACTGGCCGCAAGGCCGAATCGGGGGCAGTGAGGCCCCCCGGGCCGTCGCCGGGAACCGGCTGCCAGGAGTTTGCCGGTGGACCGGTTATCAGACACTCTATAAAACAAAGTACTTGACATACAGGCTCGACGGATGAAGATTGGGCCCATGCCGACCTCACCCAGCCGCCGATCGGATGATCCTCAGCCACTCCACCAACGGGCGGCCTCCGACCTGTCATTCATCCGGGAAACCATGGCCCGCGCGGTTCCGATGACCTCCGTGCCGGGGTGGGGCGGCGTCCTGATGGGGGTGACCGCACTCGTCGCGGCGCTCCTGGCGTCCACCCGCACCGACCCCGCCGAGTGGTTGGCGGTCTGGCTCGCCGAGGCGGTGCTGGCGCTGGGGATCGGGGGGATCGCGGTGGTCCGGAAGGCCGAGCGGACCGGCACCACGATGCTGTCCCATGCCGGCCGCCAGTTCATGGGGAACTTCGTGCCTCCCCTGGTGGCCGGTGCGCTGCTGACGCCGGTGCTGTACGGCGCCGGCCTGAGGGGCCACTTGCCGGGGCTCTGGCTCCTGATGTATGGCACTGCCGTGATCACCGCCGGCGCCTTCTCGATCCGGGTTGTTCCGCTGCTGGGCGGGCTGCTGATGCTGGTGGGAGCGGTGGCCCTGATCGTGGCACCGGCCTGGGGGGACCTGCTCATGGCGATCGGGTTCGGCGGCCTGCAGATCGGGTTTGGACTGCTGATCGCGAGGAAGTATGGCGGCTGACCGCTCCGCGGCCCGGAAGCGTCCCGGGACGCCAGCCCCTGATCGGGACTCGGATGCCCGTCACGCCAGGGAGACGCTCGATCTCGACCGGCTGATTCACGAGCGGGTCCGCCTGGGGATCGTGAGCGCCCTGGCCGCCTCGCCCTCACTCACCTTCAATGAGCTGCGGGAGATCCTCAAGGTCACCGATGGCAATCTCAGCGTTCATGCCCGGAAGCTGGAGGATGCGGGGTACCTCGCCTGTGCCAAGTCATTTCAGGGGCGAGTGCCGCGCACGGAGTTTACCCTGACCCGGGAGGGCCGGGACGCGCTCGAACGCTACCTGGGCCACATGGAAGGACTGATCGACATGGTACGGGGTGACGGATGAGCGGCTTGCACGTCGGGATCATCATGGATGGCAATGGCCGGTGGGGGCTGTCGCGGGGCATGCCACGTTCCGCCGGCCACCGGGCCGGGGCCAGGGCGCTCCGGGAGGTGGTGGAGGCGGCCCCGGACGCGGGCGTTGCGACGCTCACGGTGTACGCGTTTTCGGCGGACAACTGGCGGCGGCCACCTGAGGAAGTCGGCCTGCTGCTTCGGCTGTTCCGGGCCTACCTGCGATCCGAACGGGCCGTCTGCCAGCGGAATGGAGTGCGGGTCTCGGTCCTCGGCCGGCGGGATCGGCTGCCACCGATGCTGCGCCGGGAAATCGCGCTCACGGAACGACAGACGGCGGTTGGAACGACCCTGCATCTCCGGGTGGCCGTCGACTATTCCTCCCGGGAGGCGATCCTCGCCGCTGCCGCGCGCTGCGGTGAGGAGGTGGACTCTGCCCGGTTCGAGCAGCTGCTGGTGACTGATGAGGCGCACCGGGCACCGCCGGTTGATCTGCTGATCCGCACCGGAGGCGAATACCGGCTGAGCGATTTTCTGCTCTGGGAGTCGGCCTACGCCGAACTGCTCTTCAGTCCGGTCATGTGGCCCGACTTCGGGAAGCCTGAGCTTCGGGAGGCGGTCGCGGTCTTCCGGCAGCGGGATCGACGGTTCGGGGCTATTACCCCCGCGGTCATGGCTCAGGCCGGGGCGGCATAGGAAGTCAGATGACGAATCAGATTCGCCTCGGGATGATCGCGGCCGGGCTGGCCGGTGTGGTGTACAGCGGTTTCTTCCTCTACGCCGGACTCACCAGTCAGGAAGAAGTTCTGCCGGCGGGAACGCCCTACCACTTCTGTGGCTTCTACCTGGATTGTCACTTGAGTGTGGCGGTGGAGGCGGTCACGGTGACCCCAACGTCGGCGGGCGGAGAGCGCTATACCGTCCTGGTCCGGTTTGCCAGCGACGCGCGCCGGGCCGTCCTGGTGCTCGATCGACACGTGCCGAATCTGGTGGATGACATGGGAACCCGGGTGGGACCGGTGGCTGGCCCCACCGGCGCCCGGCTGTCCCCCGACTCCTCGGTCAGCGCAGAGTACGTCTTCGAGGTTGCGGCCCCCCTGGTCAACCCACGCCTGCATGTCGTCAAGGGATCACGCATGGAGCGGTGGACCGAGCGGCTCCTGATCGGGGATCCCGACAGCTTCTTCCATCTCCCTGTCACCCTCGCCCTGAGATAGCCCCGCCCTGAGATAGCCTCGCTCTGAGATAGCCTCGCCCGGTCGGACCGCAGGTCCGGCCCGACCGCCGGCTGTTCAGGTGTTCAGGAGTTGCCCGCGGAACACCGTGACGGCCTGACCCGCGAGCCGCACCCGATCGCCCACGACCGAGACTCGGACCTCACCGCCCCGCCGCGACAGCTGCCGGGCGACGAGGTTGTTCTTTCCCAGTCGAGCCGCCCAGAGCGGGCCGAGGGCGCAGTGGGCCGAGCCGGTGACGGGGTCCTCGGGAACTCCCGAGGCCGGGCCGAAGAACCGTGACACGAAATCCACTCCGGCCGCTCCGACCGGGGCTCCCTGGGCCGTGACGATGATCCCGCGGCAGGGAAGCGTGGCGAGGCGAGCGATGTCGGGGGTCAACGACTGCACCGTGTCCGGATCGGCCAGCTCGACCACCAGATCGAACCGGCTCCTCCCGGTCCATCGTGGGATGGCACCCAGGGCCTGGGCCAATCCCTCCGGGGCCGCCGCGACCTCGGGTGGAGTGGCCGGGAAGTCGAGCACGATCCACCCATCGTCCTGCCGGTCGGCGGTCAGCAGCCCGCTGCGGGTGTGGAACCGGGCCTGGGCTCCGCGGGCCCGGCGTCCACTCTCCCAGAGGACGTGGGCCGTGGCGAGCGTGGCGTGGCCGCAGAGATCCACCTCCACCGCCGGAGTGAACCACCGGAGTCCGTAGTCGTTTCCGCGGGGTTCGACGAAGGCGGTCTCCGACAGGTTCATTTCCATGGCGACCGACTGACACCAGGCACCCTCGCGCGCCTGGTCGAGCAGGCAGACGGCAGCCGGGTTCCCGGCAAAGGGCCGATCGGCAAAGGCGTCGACCTGCCACAACTCGAGCGTCATGAGGTCCTCGCTTCCGCGTGGTGACACGCCACTTCGGTGGCGCCGACCGGTCGGAGGATGGGAAGTTCCTCGGCACAACGGGTATCGCGCGCGGGGTGGGGACACCGGTCGAAGAAGGGACACCCCCGTGGCTGCCGGGTGGCCACCGGCGGCTCACCGGCCAGTACCGGTCGGGGTCTCCCGGCGGCAGGGTGCAGTCGTGGGGCCGAGGCCACCAGCGCCTGGCTGTAGGGATGGCCCGGAGCGGTAATCACCGCGCCAGCCGGCCCGGTCTCGACGACTCTCCCGAAGTACATGACCGCCACCCGATGAGCGATCCGGGCCACCACCGCCAGATCGTGAGCGATGAACAGGCAGCCGAGCCCGCGCTCGCCCTGCAGCCGTTGGAGCAGGGTGAGGATCTGGCTCTGGATGGCCACGTCGAGAGACGCGACCGGCTCATCGCAGACCAGGAACCCGGGATCGAGGGCGATGGCCCGGGCAATCGCGATCCGTTGACGCTGGCCACCGGAGAATTCGTGCGGGTATCGCGCGGCGTCCTGGCCCGTCAGACCGACGTCCTCCAGCAGGCCGGCGACCCGGGTGCGCAGGGCCTCGCCCCGCGTCACCCGGTGGATCACCAGGCCCTCGGCCACGGCATCCCCCACGGTCTGCCGGGGATTGAGGGTGGCGTAGGGATCCTGAAAGACGATCTGGATCCGCCGCCGGGCCTGCCGGAGGGAGCGACGATCGAGGCTTCCCAGGTCGGTGCCGTCGAACCGCACGCTGCCGGCGGACGGCGGCTCCAGACGGAGGATCAGCCGTCCGAGGGTGCTCTTCCCGGAGCCCGACTCACCGACCACTCCCAGAGTTTCTCCCGCGCTGAGCTGGAGATCCACCCCGTTGAGGGCGTAGACCGTGCGGGACCCCAGCGCCAGGGGCTGACGGTATCGCTTCTCCAGCCCCCGAACCTCCATCAGCGGCGGGCTCACCTAACGGCCTCTTCCAGCTGGGGTACCGCCGCCACCAGCGCCCGGGTTCGCGGGTGGGAGGGATGGTCGATCACCTGGCGGACCGGGCCGTGCTCCACCACGCGACCCTCGTCGATCACCATCACCCGGTCGGCCAGCTCCGCCACCACGGCGAAGTCGTGGGTGATGAGCAGCAGCGCCATGTCCCGCTCCCGACGAAGCCGTTGCAGCAGGGCCAGGATCTGGGCCTGCACCGTGACATCCAGGGCGCTGGTCGGTTCGTCCGCCACCAGTACCGGAGGGGTGCCGGCCAGCGCCATCGCGATCCCGATCCGCTGCTTGAGACCGCCGCTCAATTGGTGGGGAAACGCATCGGCACGGTCCAGCGGGAACCCGACCTCCTGGAGCAATTCCCCCGCCTGCCGAGCCGCCGTCCGGCGATCGGTTCGGTGAATCGCACGCACCGTCTCAGCGACCTGATTCCGTACCCGGAACACGGGGTCGAGGCTCCCTGAGGGGTCCTGGAAGATCATCCCGATGCGGCGACCCCGGATCTGCTGCCAGGCGGATTCCGGCTGCCCGGCGAGGGGCACGTCGTCCAGCACGATGCGGCTCTCAGGCCCAACCTGTCCTGGGGGCGGGATCAACCCCAGCAGGGCGGCGGCGGTCAGGCTCTTGCCGCTGCCGGACGGACCGACCAGCGCCAGAATCTCCCCACGGGCCAGGCCGAAGGAGACATTCTCCACCGCATGGACTCGGCGGCCCGGGGCCGCCGGGGAGGTGATTGGAAGCTGGTCGCCAGGGAGCAGGGTCTTGCGG
>CAYINH010000136.1:2995-7287 GCA_964364615.1 uncultured Gemmatimonadaceae bacterium | reverse complement strand
ACCGCACACGGGCTCACGTTGGCGTGGATCACGAAGAGTCGGGCCCGAGCCAGCGCGACGTCTTTGGGTGCTGCACCGGTTTCCACCAGGGTCACCTCGCCCGACTCCAGCCTGACCCTCGCGACGGCCCGGCCCTGCTGCAGGGCGACGAACGCCACCGAATCCCCCTGCACCACGGTTCCGCGCGCTCCGGCACCGGACCCGAGCGAGATCATTCTGACCAAGGTCTTGCGGCCCAGGTCGATGACGGCCAGGGAGTCCCCTCCACCGGCCGGGGTCACCGCATGGACCTGGCCGGCGGAAGGTCGGCCGTCGGCGGGAACGGCGGAGCCGAGCGGTACCTTCACCTGGGTCTCCCGGGACAGGGAGATGACGGAGAGGGATGCCTCGCCGGTGTTGACCACCAGCATCAATTCCTCCGGGGGAGGCAGCGGGGCGCTTGTTTCCGCACAGCCCACGAGCCAGAGGATGCCGCACAAGGACCAGCGTCGGGTATTCACCCCTGTAGGATATACCGGGGGCCCTCGGCCTGGCAGAGCGTCACCCGGCGGCGGCCCCCGGCCCGGGACGAAGCGGAGTCATCCGGGGACGGCCGTCGGGGCCGGGCCCGATCACCACCGGCCAGTCGAAGACCTGGCTGACGACGGCTTCCGTCATGACCTCCTCCGGGGTCCCGGCGGCCACCAGGCGGCCGTGGTGCAGCAAGACCATTCGATCGGCGTACCGGGCGGAGAGGTTGAGGTGGTGGGAGATGAGCAGGCAGGCGATCCCCTCGTCGACCAGGGTCCGGACCAGTTCCATGACCTCCATCTCATGCCGGACGTCCAAGGCACTGGCCGGTTCATCCAACACCAGGGCCGCTGGTTCCTGGGCCAGGGCCCTGGCAATCCGGACCCGCTGCCACTCCCCGCCAGAGAGGGTATCGACGATTCGCGATTGCAGGTCGATCACATCTGCCCGCCACAACGCGCGTTCGATGGCCTCCCGGTCGACCGATCGCAGCGGGCTCATGGGTCCGAGGTGCGGATACCGGCCCATCTGCACCACCTCGAAGGCCGTGAGTGGCGCCCAGATTTCCTCCCGCTGGGAGACCACCCCGATCTGTCGGGCGAGCTCGTTCCGTCGCCAGTCGCCAATGGGGCGGCCCTGGCAGAGGACCGCTCCCTCGGTCGGGCGCACCACACCGAGCAGGGCCCGCAGCACGGTGGTTTTCCCGCTCCCGTTGGGTCCCCCCATGGCGACCAGCACCCCGGAGGGAATCTGAAGCGACACGTCCTCGACGGCGGGCCGCGGCATCCCCGGATATCGAATCGTCAGACCCCGGGCTTCCAGCGTCACCGAACACTCCGGCGCAACAGCATCGCGAACAGCGGCACCCCGACCAGGGCCGTGACCACTCCGACCGGCAACTCGATCGGGGCCACCACCGTCCGGGCCAGCAGATCGGCGATCACCAGGAAGGCGCCGCTCGCCAGAATCACGGCGGGGAGCAAGGTCGCATGCAGAGTCCCCACCAGTCGGCGAACGGCGTGCGGAACCACCAGGCCCACGAACCCGATGACGCCGGAGACCGCCACGGCCGCCGCAGTGAGCAACGAAGCGGCCAGATAGACGATGCGCTTGGTGCGCTCCACGTCGGCTCCGAGAAATTGCGCCGGCTCCTCGCCGAGGCTCAGCAGGTCGAGCCGTCGCGACTGCGTCAACAGCACCAGCAGGGGAATCGCGCCATAGCTCACGAAAACGAGGACCGACGGCCAGGACGCAGCCCCGAACCCCCCCAGCAGCCAGAGAAACGCGTTCCGGAGATGGTCCGCCGGGGCGAGGACAATGATGGCCGACATGAGGGCGCCGGCAAAGGCGCCCACCACCACTCCCGACAGGAGGAGGATCCGCGGGTCGAGTCGGCGACCGACCACCACACTCAGTCGATAGACGAGCGCGACCGCAGTCAGCGCCCCGACGAACGCCGAGACCGGAACGATCCAGGGGGATGGGGTGGCGAGGGCGATGGCCAGCACGGCTCCCAACCCCGCCCCACCGGAGAGTCCCAGCAGGTACGGATCGGCGAGTGGATTCCGAACCAGGGCCTGCAGTACCGCCCCGGAAACACCCAGACCAGCCCCGACCAGAAACGCGAGAAGCACCCGAGGCAGCCGGAGGTGGAGGAGGATGGTTCTCGCACTGGAGGTCGGATCGCGCACGGCCTCGACCAGGGCACCGGGTCCATTGGCCGCGGCACCGAACAGGAGCCCGAGTCCCAGGGCCACCAGCGTCAGGGCCACCAGCAGCGTCCAGCGCCACCTCATGGGACGAGCGCCGAGTCGAGGGCCCGGGCCAGCCGGGTGACGGCCTGCCCCATCCGTGGCGTCGGCCGCGCAAATTCGGAACCGGAGAGGTGGAGGAAACGCCGATGGCGAACCGCACCCACCGCCTGCCACTCGGGTCGACTGGCGTAGCTCGGCATGTCGGAGGTGGTGAGCAGGAAGTCGGGCTGTCGGGCGGCAATGGCCTCGAGGCTGACCGGCGCCGAGGCCAGGGCCAGGTCGCCAAAGACATTCCGGGCTCCCGCCAGGTGGATCAGCTCATGGAGGAAGCTCCCACTCCCGATCACCATCGGGGGCTGGTCCCAGACAAGCACGACGACGCCTGGTGGGTTGGCCCGTTCCCTGGCGGCCGACGCCACTTCCTGGCGCACACGCCGGGTCAGGCTGTCCGCCCGGGCTTCGAGCCCGGTGGCTTGGCCAAGAAGGGCGGTGGCCCGGGCGACGTCGCTCAGGCGATCGAGCCGGAGCAGCACCGCAGGAACCCCCAGCGATCGGAGCCGGTCAGCGGCCAGCGTGTTCTGGGGCGAGCGATAGAGCACCACCAGGTCGGGACGGGCGGCCACGATCAGTTCGGTGTTGGGCTGGAGGCCGTCTCCGAGGCTCGGGACCGCGAGGGCTTCCGCCGGGTAGTCGCACCAGAGGGTTCGCCCCACCACCCGGTCACCCGCGCCGAGGGCGAAGAGAATCTCGGTGCTGCTCGGGATCAACGAGACGATTCGGCGCGCCGGGGCGGCGATCGCCACGGTATCGCCCTGGTCATCCACCAGGAAGATCGGCCCCGCGGGCAAGCGAGGACCGGCACAGGCGGCCAGGACCACCAGGCATGCCGCCGCGAGGCGGAACGGAGTTGCGGAGCTGATTGTCACAGCCTCCGACCCTCCCCCGAGGGTGCGTGAGGGGACAGCTTCGGGAGGTCTCCTGGCTTCGGGCCTCCGCACGCCTTCCCGGTCATCCCAGTGGCGGTGGAGCGGAGTAGCTTGCCCGTTACAGTGGCGGGGCCGCGCCGGAATCACACCGGCTTCCGAGGTCCTCGAGCGCTGGCCGACCGAAAGGTCGACGCGGCGAAGTTAGGGCGATGGCCGGGCCCGGGCAAGGGCGCGGTCGAGCCGGCGCCGGAGGACGGCCCGTTGCTCGTGGTACTGACGATCCGCGGCCGATCCGGGTGCCGCCCCGCGGTGGCTGTTGTCCAGGGTCGCGATCGCGGTCACCAGGTCCGCCACCCGGTCAGGGACCCCGGGCCCCTCCCCAGCCGCCCTCCGGGCCCGGAGCTTGATCACCCCAAGGCCCATCGCGCCAATGACCAGGGCCACAAGTGTCCCCAGGAGCCAACGGGGAGACTGCGGCGCGCCCGGGAACCGCAGGGTGATGAGGGAGCCCGCCTCAAGGGAACCGACCCACCCGCGGACCGGCTGACCGGCGATCTGCTCCGCCACCTCCCGTAACCCCGGGGCGTCGACCAGCACGTCCGGTTCTTCCGCCAGCACCGTCACGCTGTCGGTCCGGGAGTGGAAGGGCACCTCGAAGCGTTCCAACTCCGTCGCGAGGTAGTGGGTGAGCACCAGCTGTCGGCTCCCGGGCGCCAGGGGGGCCGTCACCAGGACACTGTCATTTCGCACGGTGACACCGTCCCGGGAGACTTCGGTGCCTTCGTCCACCACCGTCCGGAGGACCCCCGTGGGCAACGCCATGGCCCAGACCGGGGTCATCGAATCGGGCGACACCCGGGTCGAGTCCGTGACGTTGCGCAGCACTACCACGTCCACGACGCTGCGACCTTCATCCGGATCCGGGGCGCCGACGAGGAGATAGCGGGCCCGGATTTCGATCGGGACCGTGGTGGAGGTCTCGGACACCAGGAGGGCTATCTCGGCGGCCCCTTCCGAGAAGGGGACGGGGGAACTGATGTACTCGCTCTCCCGATACCGGGCTGAGAGCAGGTAGGCCGTAGTGGAGTCGCGAACGCAGCGG
>CAYINH010000136.1:0-2985 GCA_964364615.1 uncultured Gemmatimonadaceae bacterium | reverse complement strand
GTCCATCCACTCCGGAGGTGAGCGAGTCGATCGGGCCCTGGGTGGAGTCTCCCACGCCGTGCAACACGACCCGAACACCCGGCGTCCCCACCGTGTCGACACCCCGGGTCCGGATGACCCGACCATTGATCTGGACCTGAGCCCACAGTCCCGCTACCGGAGCAGCGCCCAGCAGGCCCACCAGGGCCAGGCTACGGCTGAAAGCGGCCAAAGTCCTGCGGATCGAGCTTCTCGAGATATCGCCGCAGGGTCTCGGCGGCGTCGGTTTCGCCTTCTGGGGCAGGTGGGGGGCGCTGGGCCCCGCCCCGATCGAGCAACTCGTCGGTGGTGTAGATCGGTGCCGAACACCGGAGGGCCAGTGCGATGCAGTCGGACGGCCGGGCATCCACCTGGACAGCAGCCCCGTTGCGAAGGAGAATGAGCTCCGCAAAGTAGGTATCGTCTCGCAGCGCCGTGACCTGCACCCGGCGGAGCTCGCCTCCGAGTCCGGTCACCACATCGCGAAGCAGATCATGGGTCATCGGTCGCTGGGCCCGGACCCCCTGCAACTCCATGGCAATGGCCTGGGCCTCCCCGGGGCCGATCCAGATGGGGAGCGAGCGTTCCCCATCGACTTCCTGCAGCACCACCACCGGGGTGTTGGTGTTGCGGTCGATGCCCAGCTGGGCCACCGTCACCCGGATCACGACGCCGTCTGCCTGCTGCCGGGCTCAGCGGGCCGCAGCTCGGAGAGCCGCCACCCGGTCGGACCGTTCCCAGGGGAAGAAGGTGATCGCCTTCGCGCCGGTGCCGACCTTCACCGGGGGTCGCCCGAAATGGCCATATGCCGCCGTGACCCGATAGAGGGGGCGCCGCAGACCGAGGGCCTTGATGATGCCCTTGGGAGTCAGATCGAACACTTCACGGACCACCCTCTCCAGCCGGTCGTCGGGGACCACGCCGGTGCCGAAGGTCTCCACCAGCACCGACACCGGCTCGGCCACGCCGATCGCGTAGGCAAACTGCACTTCGCATCTCCGGGCCAGGCGGGCGTCCACGATGTTCCTCGCCACCCAGCGCGCCGCATAGGCCGCGGAACGATCCACCTTCGAGGGATCCTTGCCGCTGAAGGCGCCTCCCCCATGGCGGGCCATCCCGCCATAGGTGTCCACGATGATCTTGCGGCCGGTCAGCCCGGCGTCTCCGTGCGGACCGCCGATCACGAAGCGCCCGGTCGGGTTGATCAGGTATCGGGTCCGGGCGTGATCGATGCCGGCCGCTTCAAGCACCGGGCGGACCACCTGCTCGACCACGGTGTCCTTGATGGTGGCCTGGCCGAGCTTCCGACCACCGACCCGTTCGGCATGCTGAGCGGAGACCACGACGGTGGAGACCCGCAGCGGGCGGTCACCTTCGTACTCGACCGACACCTGCGATTTGCCGTCGGGCCGCAGCCAGGTCACCGGGGTGAGACCGGCCGTCCCCTTCCGGATCGCGGCGAGCCGCTCGGCAATCCGATGGGCCAGCATGATGGGGACCGGCATCCGTTCGGGGGTTTCGTCACTGGCATAGCCGAACATCATCCCCTGGTCCCCGGCCCCATCCCGATCCACCCCCATGGCGATGTCCGGGGATTGCCGGTCAATCGAACTCAGCACCGCGCAGGTGGCGGCGTCGAATCCGTAGGACGCATCGGTGTACCCGATCCGGGCAACCGTTTCGCGTACGATGTCCGGAATGTGGACGTAGGTATCGGTGGTAATCTCACCCGCCACGACGGCCATCCCCGTCGTCACCAGCGTCTCGCAGGCCACCCGGGCATCGGGGTCGTCGGCGAGAATGGCGTCGAGCACGGCGTCGGAAATCTGATCGGCCACCTTGTCGGGGTGGCCTTCAGTGACCGATTCGGAGGTGAAGATGTGGCGCTTGGCTGGGGGCATGAATGACTCGGAAAACGGGGAAACAACCGGTCCAGGCCGAGCGGGCAAGCTAAGCCTACGGACCCTTGCCGGGCAACGGGCCGTGGGTATCCAGGATGCGGGGGTCCACGAACGACGCCACCGAGTCACGGAGCAGTACGAGCACCTCGTCCGGCCCGTCGGCCTGCAGGGCGCGCAGGGCCACCTCCTGCGCGACAGCGTAGGGCACCCGGCGCAGCAGCCACTTGACCAGCAGCAGAGTCGGCGGCGCCACACTCAGCGCGTCATAGCCCATGCCGAGCAGCAGGATGGCCATGAGCGGTTCAGACGCCATCTCACCGCAGATACCGACCGGAATCCCGGCATCATCGGCCGCCTGCACCACTTGACGGAGCTGGCGGAGCAAGGAGGGATCGTGCGGCGTGAACCGGCTGGCCAACCGGGCATTCCCCCGATCCACCGCCAGGGTATACTGGGTCAGGTCATTGGTGCCGACGCTGAAGAAGTCCGAGACTCGCGCCAGTCGGTCGGCCAGGATGACGGCCGCCGGAGTTTCGATCATGACCCCGAGCACCAGCTCCGCGGCGGCGGGAATTCCCGCTGCCGCCAGGGCAGCGGCTTCTTCCGCGACGATCTCCCGGGTCTTGAGCACCTCATCCACCCGGGTCACCAGCGGCAGCATGACGCGGAGGTTGCCGGTGACGGATGCGCGCAGCAGCGCTCGCAATTGGGGGCGGAAGATGTGGGGCTGATCGAGGCAGACCCGAATCGATCGCCAGCCGAGAAAGGGATTCGCCTCCTCGGGGGCGTCGAACGCGATCGGAAACTTGTCGCCCCCGAGGTCGAAGGTCCGGATGGTGACGGTCCCCCTGGGGAACGCGGTCGCCACCCGGCGGAAGTAGCGGGCCTGCTCCTCCTCGGTCGGCAGGTGGCTTCGTCCGGTCAGGAGAAACTCGGTCCGGAGCAGGCCGACACCCTGGGCGCCGTGCCGGACCGCGAGCTCGATCTCCTCGGGGAGATCGACGTTGGCGAGCATGGTCACCCCTCGACCATCCGGCGTGATGCACGGAAGGTCGACTTCGGTCTC
>CAYINH010000135.1:5302-7309 GCA_964364615.1 uncultured Gemmatimonadaceae bacterium | reverse complement strand
GCCTGCGCCGCGATCCGGATGCGGAGCGGCGCGATTTCGGGCAGGATTGCCGTCAGTTCCAGCCCGCGCGAACGGAGGTCGAGGTTGTTGTCAGGACGGTCGATCAGGACGGGAACGGTGTCGGCGGCCACCGGCGGCTGAAGGACACCGGGCGGCCGGCCCTGGTTGATCGTCGCACTGTCCACGGTGTAGCGCTCGCGGATGAGATAGGTCGGCTCCAGGGTGACGCCGACCGCCCGGCGAACCCGATCGAGATACCCGACGACGGCGATCTGACTCCCGCCGCCCAGGTCTAGCTCCACGCCCAGCTCGCCCTTGTCAGCCTGCGCCATCTTCAGATCAGGATTCTTGCGCTCCAGGATCCGAGTGGTCAGGATCGCGCGGCGCTCGCTGGGCTCGTTGGCATACCAGTTGAAGTTCACCAGGTCGTAGTACTGCCGCGCCGGGAAGAGACTGCCGAGCCCGGGCACCTTGGCGAGCCGTCCGGCGCCCGCCCGGACCCGGAGCCGCTCGCTCGGCGCCAGCTCCAGCTGGAGCCGCGGCTGAAGCACGCCGTCGCGAGCGCCGGATACCCAGGTCGAGCCCCGATGGAGCAGGTCGATCCGCACGCCCGCCTGCGCGTTGAGCAGCCATCCGTTGCCCAGCGTCCGCGAGATCCGGTCGTCCAGGTAGAGCGCGCCGGTCACCAGCGGCGGGATCGAGTCGAAGCGGCGGGGCCGGTCATAGCCGTTCACGCCGTTGAACTCGACCTGTGGCGGGAACTCGATATCGAAGAGATAGCCCGGTCCCCCGTTCCACTCCCGCCGCAACTCCAACCCGAGCCGCACGTCGTGATCGAGGCCTGCCCAGCGGGTGGGGACGTAGCTCTCCAGTCGGGAGTAGAAGTGCCGCGGGTCGCCCTCCACGTCCACCCGGGCCACATAGATCCCGCCGATGAACTTGCCGTCCAGGGTCCCCTCGGTGAGCCGGTTGGTGAACGGCATCGCGCCGCGGAGCCGGGGCGATTGGGTGAAGGAGCGCTGCCGCACGCCCTCGAAGGCAGCGGTCCAGTCGAGCCGGCTCCGCTCGCCCAGGCGCCAGCGCAGCCGTTCCGAGAGGCGGAAGCCGTTGTCGCGGCTCCGCGAGGCCAGGTCGGGGGATTGGTCGCTCGGGGGCTGGTCGTCCAGCACCTGGAAGAAGTCGAGCCTGGTGTCGAGGGTGAGCCGGGCGTCCTCGTGCCGGTGGGCGAGCTGTGCCGAGATGCGGGATCCGGTGTTGTCGCGGAACCCGGGGGCCAGGCGGGTGCGCGCGAGGTTGAGAGTTGCAGTGCCGGAGTGCCTACCACCCATGCGCTTTCCACCGAGCAGGGTCCCTTCCACGGTGCGGGCATCGAGCCGCACGTGTACCTCGGGATCCACGGCGCCGGCACGGGTATCTACCAGCACCAGGCCCTGGGTGAGGTCGCCGAAGCGGCTCGAGGGAAGCCCCCGGATCACCTCCACCCGCTCGAGGGTGGCGGCGGGGATGCGCCGGAGATCGATCCCGCCCCCCGAAGCGGTGGCGAACGCCAGTTCGCCGCGCGGGCCCAGGCCCTGGAGGTTCACGTTATTGGAGACCGGAATCCCGTCGAGCACGATCTGGGTGCCGAATGACGCGAGCATCGATGCCGTGGGACCGGAGATACTGCCCGCACTGGGAGCCGCGCCGGGGCCGATCGGTACCGCGCGGAGTCCGAACTGCTGCACTCCGTCGAGTCCCGGCGGCAGGAGCACCGTGCCCGGCACCAGCTCGAGCACGCCAGCGAGACTCGCCGCGGTCTGGTTGCGGATCGCCTCCCGGCCGATGACCGACGCGGTGCCCAACTCGCCGCGCGCGCGGCTCGCCGGATCGGCGGTGACGACCAAGCCGGGCAGCTGGAGCGCGCTCTTGGCGAGCGCCAGGTCGAGGGTGAAGGTCCCCTCGCTCGACACTATGAGGTGGTGCCGGAGCGGCGCGTAGCCGATCCGGACCACCCGCACCACCTGCGGT
>CAYINH010000135.1:0-5292 GCA_964364615.1 uncultured Gemmatimonadaceae bacterium | reverse complement strand
GATCAAGGAACGGTTGGAGAAGGAAAAGAGCGCGTAAAAACACAAAGGGCGGCACGCCCGTGAGCCGGAAGCGGCCCGCGTCGTTGGTGAGGGTGGTGAGCGCTGTGTTTTCGACGCTCACCGTGGCACCGGCGAGCGGAACTTCCGCAACGGCATCGGTGATCCGGCCGGTGATGGTGACGGAGACCGCGGGAGGCTGTTGCGCCAGCGCAGCCGGCCCCCCCGCGAGCGCCAGCGCCGCCAATGGAGCCCAGAGACTGCGGATGCCACGGCCGAGTGCCACAATCACCTCCGGCGCGAGACAGGAGTCAGCACGCTGCGCGTGCGCCGACGGGAAGGGTCACCTCGGCTCGCCTCGAGAACACCGACGCCGGCCACCTCGAAGTGCCGGTCCGACAACAGGAGCTTTGCACAAGTTCTCCAACTGCGCAAGCTGTCCACCGGCCGTTGTACTTTGGGGACTTGACGGGACTCGGCGCGTGAGTCATTATAGCCTGATCCGTAAGGCCCGCCGCGGCCCGGATCGCGCCGTGACCGGCTGTTCCCGGGAGTCGCCGCATGGACCCTCGTCGAGTGGTGCCGTGGGTAATGGCCGTTGCACTGCTCGCAGCGTCTGCTCTCGTGCTGGTGCTCTCCCGGCGACTGCGCGATCTCTCGTCTGACTACCGAGAGCTCCGCTCGCTGAGTACCCTGCCCCAAGCCGGCACCGTGGTGCCGACCTTCCGCACCGCAACGCTCGCGGGCGACTCGGTCACGGTCGGCGAACTCCCGGATTCCGCAGCGAGACAGGTCCTCTTCGTCTTCAACACGACGTGTCCCTACTGCCGGGACATCGTCCCGCTCTGGCACCAGATGGCGGACTCGCTCAACCGGCTGGGGCGGGTGCAGGTGCTGGCGATCTCGCTGCACCCCGCAGACACCACCCAACACTACGTGGCTGACCATGGCCTTCGGTATCCGGTGCTCACGTTTCCGCGGCCCAAGCTCGTGCGCCTGTATCGGGCTGTGGCGGTGCCGCAGACGGTGGTGCTCGACTGGACCGGAACGGTACTCTATGCGAAAACCGGGACGCTGGATTCCGCTTCGCTCGACTCGGTGTATGCGGCGGTCTCTGATAGCTCGGGGCGGTAGTTCCCGGGCGTCAGTTTGCTTCCTACCCCAAGAAGGAGGGTCTCACCCTCATGTCGAAGTGGCTCAAGGGGGTTTCGGTGTGGGTGTTCGGGCTCCTGGTGGCAGCAGCGCTGGCATTCGGGGCGCGGACCGCGTTCGCGGAGCCGGTGACGGCGGACTGCCCGTACGACGGGTCGACCTATCTCGGCAGTTGCATTGACACTCCGGACTGTACGCAGAAGTGTCGGGCTGTCCACGGATCGGAGGCCGTGGGTACGTGCAATCCGAACAACTGCTGCAGGTGCTACTTCTGAGAAGTCCTGCGTAATCGGTCGCCTATTTCGGCGCCGACAGTCGGCGCCGGGGTGGGTGACCCCGGCTATCGCCATTCAGGGCCTGGCGAACGGATCCCGTGGCGCCACCATGAAGTCCCAGGCGGAGGTGAGGGTGTGCTGTAAGACAGGCTGGCCGTTTATCGTAAACGGCAGCAAGACCCGCCTGTAGGCTTGGAAGTAGTCGTCGCGGTTGGCCCCCAGCAGACGAACTGCGAGGCGATCGAAGCTCGGGTGGACCAGCCTTGAGCACTCCGCGTAATCCCTGGGATATGTGGTCTTTATGGCCATCACGTCGAGCACGGCGTTCGCCGGAATCCGAGCCCAGAGTGCTCCTGCAGGAAAGAGCTGCGTCTGCATGGTCGCCAGGTCGAAGGGACCAGCCACCCACACAACGTTTCCCAGTACGCTCCAAACCAGTCCATGACCGAACGGGTGTGGCCGCATACCCACGTCCGCTGCATTCGGGACCTCCGGATTGTCCACGTCGCCTCCGCCGGCGTAGAACTCGAAATTCGCTTGGCGCAGATCCAGCGCTCCCGGATAGAGCGGCCGGTGATCGATCGCGTCGATCGCCACCACAGCCGTCTCACCCGGCGGCAGAGGATAGTCCGTTCCCCTCCCCGGGAGCTGGTGGAAGTAGTTCGCCCAGACCCCGAGCGGATCGAGGGCATACGGGAAGTAGAGCGAACAGGGGAAGTTGGGGTAGTCGACGTCAGCCGCGATGCCGCTGCCGATGATGAGGCCGTCAAGATAGACCGTGGTGTTGGCGTTGTTGTAGAGGCGAAGGTATCCCGAGAAATCATAGGCCCCGGGGGTGCCGACCGTGAGGATTGCGTCTCCCTTGAACTCGCTGATGACGATCCCTCTGCGCCGGCTCGCCACCAGCCCAACCGGCATCCGCGCCGGCGCCGAGGCGGTGATCAACGACACCCGCGCCACGAACCCCACCGCGTCGTCCCCGAGCGGCAAACGCGCTCGCTCCTCCTCCGTCAGCCACCGCACCGCGTCCACCACATAGCGCCCGCCGGCGAGCTGATCGAGCGTCAAGGTCCCGGTCTGGGACCCTTGAAGCGTCTGGGGAGCGCCGTTGGCCGAGTCCTCGGGCGTCAGCGTCACCGCGACACCCGGTATGCCGCCTGCCCACCCGAGGGTGGTTGCGGTCGCCAGGTCCTCCGCATCGGCACGGAACTCGAGCGTGACCGTGGTCACGGGTTCGCGAGGGGGCGTCACCAACTCGGTCTCGCCCCCACAGGCCCCCGCCCCGAGGGCTGCCATCGGAAGTAGGATGGCTACCAGTTTGCGCATCAAGGGTCTGCAGAACATGGGGGCGATCCGGCAGAAGAACCAAGGGGAAAGGTAGCTCGGGACCGCATGACCCGCCACCCCGCCACGTCCAAGTCGGCCGACCCCGGGAAGTAGCCCGCTCAGCTCCCCCTGAGTATCCCATTGCGGATCCGCCGCGCCTTCTCCGGGGCGGTGGGGTCCGGAGCCAGCATCCGGTACACCGCCTCCGCAAATCGAAGATCCCCATGCAGGGTGAGCCTGGTCTCGCCCCGCTGCACCACGATCGCGAGCGGAGCGCCTTCGGCCCCATCGCCATACCGGGCGCGAAACCGGAACCCGAAACTGTCGTCGGTCACCGGAACCTCACCCACCGAGATCAGGAAGTCTCCGGGCAACACCCCGGCATCGGCCGCGGTGCTGCCAGGATCGACCTCGAGGACGATCGTGCTCCCGGCATCGGTCGAAGTGGAGACCCCGATCCGGGGATCGCGCACCGTCTCGGAGACGACCCGCAGCCCCGCGAGCGGAAGCACCTCCTCCCACGGGAAGGGCTCCCTGCCGTCGATGTATTGCGCATCGAAGTCGGCGAAGTCCCGTCCCCCGGCCGCCGAGCGGACCGCGCTCCACCAGTCGGCGGAGGTGAACCCGCGGCCGGCCTTCCAGGTGGCGCCGTAGAGCGATCGCATCACGTCATCCAGCGAGCGGGCATTGTCGCTGGCGTCCCGGATCAGGATGTCGAGCAGGAAGCCCGCCAGCGCCCCCTTGGGGTAATAGCTGTAGTCGGTGCCGTCGGTCGGGTGAATCCAGGCCGAAAGCGAGGCATCCTCCAGCGCCACCGGTGGGGTGGCGTCAACTTCGCCCAGCTTTTCACTCAGCAGGGCCAGGAAGACCGCCGAGTCCACCACCGCACCCCGAACCAGGGTCAGATCGGCGTAGTAATCGGTGATCCCCTCGCTGACCCAGAGCCAGGGCGTCGCCTGGGGCGCATCATAGCGATAGGGGAAGAGATCGGCGGGCCGCAGCCGCTTGACGTTCCAGCCGTGAAAGATCTCGTGCGCGGTGATCGACGCCAGCAACGCCGATCCGATGAAGTCGGGCTGGTAGATCCCGACGTGGGAGTTCTGGTGTTCCAGCGCGCTCCCGCCACGGTGGTCCTCGTCGAAGATGAGCATCGTGGTGTAGTCCTCCCACGGCGTTTCCCCGAACACCCGCGCCATCGCCGGCGCCATGTCGCGGATCTGCTGGTGGAGCAGGGTTCGCTCCTTTCCCCCGAAACGGCCCGACGGCCATGAGGCGATCCGCCAGGTCTTGCCCCCGACGGTGGTGCCATCGAGGTCGATCTTCCCGATGAAGAACGGCATGTCCACCAGGTCGTGGTAGCTGCGCTCGCCATAGACCCGGCCGGGACCGGTCAGCCGCATGCCGGTGGCGACCTGCCAGTCAACTTCGGTGAAGACGGTGACGGTCGCGGGAAACTCGAACCCCACCCCCTCAGGATAGAAGAAGACGTTGGTCCCGTTGATCATCAGGAAGTCGGGCCGGGCCCAGGCCATCGCGTTGTCGAGTGAGTCAGCCAGGAACTCGAAGCGCACCTGCACCGTCCCGGCGCCCGTGGCCCGGACCCGCCAGGTGTCGGGGTCGGCCTTGTCCCACCGGATAGGCCGACCGGCCTGGCTGGCTTCAAAGCCCCGCACGTTCCGGGCAAAGTTGCTGATCTCGTAGGCCCCCGGCGTCCACGCCGGCAGGGAAAGCTCGACCGGGCCCGCCGCACTCGTCGTGAAGCTCATCCCGACCCGGACCATCCTGCTCTGGGCGGTCTCGGCGTTGAAGGTCAGTTCATAGTGGATGGCGGTCACCTGCGCCGTAGCAGTACTGCCGGACAGAGCCACCACGACCATGAGGGTTAACAGCCTGTGAATCAAAGACCTACCAATCACGGCAGAGCTCCGGCAGAGGGTCGGGGAAAGATAACTCGGAACCGCTTGACCCTCACTTGAGTCCCCCACCGCATCCTGTACGCGAGCCCCGGATGGGGCGGCCGTCCCACCACTTCGCGCCGGAGATGCTACAATGAAGCCCAGGATGATCTACCTCAGCCTCGCTCTCTGTCTGGCCGGCCTTCCGGCCTGTCAGGACGACCCGACCGGTCCGCAAGACCCCAACCTCAAGAGCGAGGGGCCACCGATCGTGGTGATGACCAGAAACCTCTATGTCGGGGCCGACCTCGACGCGGTGATCGGCGCGCTGCTCAGCCCCGACCCCGATGACGACCTGGTCGCCCTCGGCCAGGCCATCGCCACCATGCAGGCCACCGACTTCGGGGCCCGGGCGGCGGCGATCGTGGGCGAGATTGCCCGGAATCGTCCGACGGCCGTCGGGCTTCAGGAGGTCTCGACCATCGAGATCCCCACCGCCCAGGGCGTGCTGGTCATCGACTTCCTCCCGATTCTTCAGGCCATGATTGCGGCCGCCGGTCTCGACTACACGGTGGCCGCCGAGGTCACCAACATCGACCTCACCTTGCCGTTCGGAGCCCGGCTGGTGGACAAGGACGTGCTCCTGA
>CAYINH010000134.1:0-7408 GCA_964364615.1 uncultured Gemmatimonadaceae bacterium | reverse complement strand
CCACTCGTTGCCGGGCCCGAACCGCGACGACCCGTCGCGCCGGACGCTCACCGCCAGCAGGTAGCGGTCGGACACATTGTAGTTGACCCGACCGAAGACGGAGATCAGCCGGCTCTCCTGCACGTCCATCCCGTTCTGGGTCGTGTTGGCCGTCGTGACCCCGTTCCCCCCGAGCACGTTGGTGCTGAGCCCGGTCGCCAGGAACCAGGGGTACTCGGCGTAGGAGTCGGAGTAGGAGTAGCCGGCCGTCGCTTCGACGGTGCCCGGCAGGCTCCCGGCCGAGGTCACCCAGTTGAGATAGCTGTCGAGGACCGTGTTGAGCTGACTCGGGTCATTCCGCGAGTCGGTCCCCCGGGTCCCGGTCTTGGTCTGGCCATGAAGCAGGCTGGGGGTGAAGCTGGCCCGCGGGGCGCTGGTGTAGTCGTACCCGAGGTTTACGTTCGCCCGCAGACTCTCGAGGAACGGCAGCCGGTACTCAGCCTGGACGTTGCCCAGGCTGCGGTAGGTTGTCCCGCGGTCGGTCGCCAGCCCGAGAATGGCCACCGGGTTGTCGGCCGAAGTCAGGGCGTTCCCTGGCCAGTCGTAGAAGCCGGTGGTGGTGGCTTGGTCGAACACCGGCTGGGTCGGACCCATCTGGGTCGCGTTGGACAGCACCCCGCCGGGGGTAAACAGGTCGGAGGCACGCGAGCCCTTCACATTCGCCCGCAGGTTGAGCCGGTCTTCGAAGAACCGCTGCTGGTACGTCAGGCCGAGGGCGAGCCGTTCCGCGGTGGTGCCCTGGAGGATGCCTTCCTGGTTGAGGTAGCCGAGCGACAGCCGGTAGAACCTGCTCTCGCTGGCGTCGGATACCGACAGGTTGTGTTCCTGGCCAAACGCCGAACGGGTAACCTGACCGAGCCAGTCGGTGTTGGAATTCTGGAGCTGGCCCACGCTCTGGGGGGCGTAGGTCTGGACCGCGGTCCGGAACTGGGCCGCGTTCAGCATCGAGGGCAGCCTGGTCACCGTTGAGGTCGAGAAGCTGCTCGTGTACTGGACCACGGTCCCCGTCCGGCCCCGCAGGCCTGCCCGCGACTTGGTCGTGATGAGGACCACGCCGTTCGCCGCATTGGCCCCGTAGATGGCCGCGGCCGAGGCGTCCCGCAGCACCGTGATGTTCTCGATGTCGTCGGGGTTCAGGAAGTTGAGGGGGTCTCGGCCCGCCGAGAGTCCGCCACCCGCGCCGGCGCCCAGCGGCATCCCGTCGACGACATAGAGCGGATCGCTGCTGGCGTTGACCGAGGTCGCCCCCCGGATCCGGATCGTGAGCCCGCCGCCCGGTTCGTTGTTGTCCACCACTTGCACCCCGGGCACCTTGCTGCCGATGAGGTCGGCCGGACTGATAATGCGGCCAGTGTTGAACTCCTCGGACGAGACCGCGGTCACCGCACCCGTGATGTCACCGGCGCGCTGTTCGCCATAGCCGGTCACGACGATCTCGGTCAGCCGGACCACGGTGGCCGTCATCGAGAAATCCGCCGTGACGTCCTGACCCGCCACCACGGTCACCGCGCGGTTGACCGGGGTATAGCCGAGGAACCGCACCCGGATGGTGTCCGCACCGGCGGGGAGGCCGGCGAGGACGTAGCGACCATCGGACCGGGTGATCGAGACCCGGCTGCCCACCTGCACTCGAGCCCCGGTGATCGGCTGCTGGGTCTCATCGTGGGTGATGCGGCCACGGATCGCACCGGTGGACTCCTGGGCGCTGGCAGGCGGCGCGATGGAGCACACGGCCAGGACCGCCCCGAAGATGTACAGTGCACGTCTCATACGGGTCCTCTTAGTGAAGGGGGGTACCAGCAACGGACACACCACTGCCCCCTACCGGGAGGCGCGAGGGGCACGGGTCGGTCGAGAGCCATACCAGCATGATCCTGTGCGGTCTGATCTGAAAGCCGGTAGAACGCCGAGCGAAAGCCTGGGCGCACTCGACGGTGGAAGGATAGTGCGCTCGCTGACGCGCGGCGTCAAGGGTGGTTTCAAGGGTTGGTCGGGAGATCCCCTGATCTCGGTGGCGGGGCGATGCCGAACCGGGGGGCGAGTGGGGCCAGGGACGGGTCCTCTCGCCGTTCCCCCAGCAGCCGGAAGAACCGGGTCTGGGCGTCGAAGGGCACCGGATCACCGATGCCGGCGACCAGGTCCAGGCCCACGGCCAGCATGTGGGGGTCCACCAGATGCGGCGGGCGGTCGAGCCAGGCCACCAGGGCCTCCCGGAGCGCCCGTCGCCAGAGTTGGTCCCCACCCACCGCGGCCCGCCAGCGTCCCGCGGGCAGTCCACCGAGGTACTGCTCGGTGAGCAGGTGCCGGATGATGTCCCGGGCCGGTTCCGGAAGGTCGGCCAGCTCCAGTGTCACGAGAGGCTGCCCCTCCCCCTCGAGCGTCACCCGTGCGGCCAGACCAGGTCCAATGGCGACCGTCGCCGTCATCCGTTCGACCCGGCCGGTGCGGGCATCGCGGACGGTGACCTGCTGTCCATTGGCCTGTTCGAGGATCAGGGCCCCGATCCGTTCGGGGACGACTGCCGGATTGAGGTCGCCGACGGCCGCAAACCCCGCCGCCGCCCGTGCCGCCGGACCGATGCGAGGGGAGAGGGCATCCAGCAACCAGTCGCCGGTGGCGACGCCATGGTCCCTGCTTTCCGCCTGCGCCAGGGTCATCCGGAGGGTCTGCCCGAGGGCCGGCGCGCTGTCGCCGGCCAGGTCGAGGGCCCGGAGGGCATATCGCAAACTCTGACGGCCCTCGATGCGGGCAAGATCCTCGAAGAACCAGGCGCAGGAGGTGAACATCCGCAGGGAGTTCCGCTGAAGCTCGAGCAGCTCCCGGGCCCGGGTGGGGAGATGCCCATGCTCGACCCCGGGTCCATCCGCGTCGCGGGCGGTCCAGGGATCCTCGAAGTACTGTCGCCCCTCCGCCTCGAACCGGGCATCGAGTCCCTGCTGCAGGCGGATGAGGCCCTCCCGGAGCGGTGCCCTCCACGCCTGGCTGGTTCCGGGCTCTCTCCCGCAGCCGCAGTCCGACCGCCAGCGTTCCACCCCGTGCACACAGCTCCAGGAACTCGGCGCCACCAGCTGGACCGGGGTGCTGGCCGGATCGCGCGCCAGGATGCTGGCGAAGTTCTCCACCCTCCCTCCGGCGGACTGGACCTGGTCGAGCATCCGCGCCAGTGCCATCTCGCCGAACCGGCGGTGGTGGCCGTAGGTCTCCCCGTCCGTGGCCATGGCGACCACCCGCCGCCCCTGTCCCCCGCCCAGCATCCGCCCGCTCCAGGCCTCGGCGTCTTCGATCAGACCGCCGAACGCGACCTCGTGGGAGATCGCTCCGTCATACAGGCACAGGGCAATGTCCCGTCCGCCCGCGGTGCGATACCGCCCGGCGCTCCCGTCAGGCGGGACCTGGTCGACCTGATGAGGTGCCAGGATGGTGAATCGGATCCCCTCCTGGGCGAGGACGTCGAGCGTTTCGTCGTCGACCGCGGTTTCCGGCAGCCACATCCCCTCGGGCTCCCGGCCGAACCGCCGGCGGAAATCGGCCATGCCCCAGCGAACCTCGGTCACCTTGTCGCGCCGGGACGCCAGGGGAAGAATGACATGGTGGTACGGCATCGCCAGCGCGTTGCCGTGCCCCAGGCGCTCCGCACTGGCGGCGTCGGCGGTCAGGAGGGCCCGATAGCTGTCAGGGGCGCTCCGTTCCATCCACTCGAGCAGGGTGGGACCGACGTTGAAGCTCATCCACTCCAGGGCGTTCACCACCCGGACGATCATTCCGGTGTGGTCGTGCACCCGTGCGGCGACCACCGCCCGATAGCACTCCCGGTCGATCCGGATATTCCAGTCGTGGAACGGCGCCGCCGATGGTTCCCGTTCCAGCAGCTCCAGCCACGGATCCTCCCGCGGGGGCTGATAGAAGTGACCGTGGACGACGACCGAGGGCATGGCGGTCAGCGCCCTCTGGGGGAGAGCGCGGCGATGAGCGGAGTGCGGAGGTCGGGGAACAGGTCGTTCCGCTCCCGAAATCCGGCGGCCAGCTGTCGGCCGTCCTCGCCCGGGTCCTCCCCAGTCTCCAGCACAGTGAGCAACCTCTCGAGCGCGTCGCAATGTTCCCGGAAGCGCCGCTCGGCGTAATCCGTCGCGGCGCCGGTGGTGATGATGAACTGCCAGTCGGAGGACTGCGCCAGCAGCAGTTCGCGGGCCGCCTGCTCCAGGACCTCGGCGGCCGGGTCCCGGCCCAGCGCCGGCCCGGCTGCGTTCCAGAACCGGTCTTCCAGCGCCCAGAGTCGTCGCCAGGTCCACTCCGTCTCCGGGTTGAGCCACATGCCCCAGTCGCCGTTGGCCCCCCAGGAGCCATCGGCCAGTCGGATGGTCTGGGTCGGTGGATGTCCGGCGAGGTGCCGGCCGGCCGTGACGGGCTGCACCCCGCCGTCACGGGTCAGCAGGCGATAGAGATCGGCCACGAAGTCCACCCCTTCGAACCACCAGTGGCCGAACAGCTCGGTATCGAACGGCGCCACGATGACGTCGCCCCCCGACGGCCCGGTCCGTCCGGCGAGGCTGGCGAGCAGTTCCCGGAAGCCGGAAGCGTCGCGGTGGGCCCGGGCCCGGGCGACATTGGGATCCCACGGCAGCTTGGCGCCGAGGTCGACGTCGAGCCCGGTCACCCGCCAGAACCGGAGCCCGCCCGGCCAGCGCGACTTGTGGAACTCGAGGTATCCCCCGTCACCGGGGTAGCCCTGGTGGCGGCTCCAGACTCGGGTCGTGGCGAGCGGGTCGCGGACCAGCACACTGATCCCCCCGCCATCGGCGCAGGGGATCCGATACGTCTTATAGGGTGAACGGGGGTGTTCGCGGTCCAGCGGGTCGAGGGCCGGTTCCCGCATCCCCTCGGCGAATCCGGTCCCGCCGTACAACCCGAGGGAGCGCCCGGCCGAGGCCATGTGGGCATCGACGTGGAAGTACTCGAACCCGGCCTGCTGCAGCGCCTCCTCCAGGCCCTGGCGGACACCACGGACCGGGGCGTCGGGGAGCGGCGCCCACGGTCCCGAGCCCCGGTAGGCGCACTCCGGCACCCAGCATCCCGCCGCGGACCCGCCGAACAGCCGTCGCTGCTCGTGCTGACCCACCAGCAGCTGGAAGCGGATGCTCTCGTCGCGGCCGAGCAGTGGGAGGAAGCCGTGGGTCGCGGCCGAACTGGTGAGCTCGATCCGGCCGCGCGCCGCCAAGGTCCGGAAGGCCCCCACCAGGTCGCCATCGATGGCGCGGAACCGGCGATGCAGTCGGCGGAGGTGCTGGCGCCAGAACCGCGCGAGGGGGATGAAATGGTCCTCGCCCGCCGCCCGGAACTGGGGGACCGCTTCGTCACACGCTTCCAGCCGCTGGCTCAGGAAGGCCTCCAGCTCCACCCGGAACGCCGGGTGGGACAGCTGGTTCGCCAGGACCGGGGTGATTCCCAGGGTCACCGGCGCGTCTACCCGGGCCCGTTCCAGGGTTTCCAGGGCTACCAGCAGCGGCAGGTAGGTGTCGACCGCCGCCTCGCACAGCCAGTCGCTGCCATGCGGCCACCGGCCGTGGTGCAGCACCCAGGGCAGGTGACTGTGGAGGGTGAGGACGAAGTCCATCACGCCAGAGTCTCCGCCGGACCGGCCAGGGCATGGCGGTACACCACGGCGTATCGGGCCACCGAGCGCTCCCAGCTGAAGTCCCGGGCCATCGCCTCCCGCATCATGAACTGCCACTCGTCCGGTCGGCCATAGAGGTCGAGAGCGCGGAGGGCGGCCCCCACCAACGGCTCGGCGTGATAGTCATCGAAGATGAAGCCGGTGACGCCCTGGTCCACCGTGTCGGCCAGTCCGCCGACCCGGCGGACGAGGGGCAGCGCCCCGTAGCGCTGGGCCCGCATCTGGGTCAGTCCACACGGCTCGTACTGACAGGGCATCAGGATCAGGTCGGCGCCGGCCATCAGCTGGTGCTCAAGCTGATCGGTGAACCGGGTGTTGACGGCAATCCGCCCCCGGCAAGCGGCGGCCTGGGCCTCGAGCGCCTCCTCGAACCGCCGTTCACCGGCGCCCAGGAAGACGAACTGGGCGTCGAGTCCCAGCAGCCCGGGTCCGTCCAGGATGAGGTCGAGCCCCTTCTGGGTGACGAGACGGGCGGCCATGCCGAAGATCGGAATGTCGGGACGCTGCTCCAGACCGAACGACCGCTGGACGGCCGCTTTGCAGGCGCGTTTGGGTGCCAGGTCGTCCGCCGAGTACCGGGTCGCGATCTGCCGGTCGGTACCCGGATCCCAGAACCGCTGGTCGATCCCGTTGACGATCCCGGTGAACCGGGCGCCCAGCCAGCTGAAGACTTCGTGCAGGCCGAAACCGCCATCCTGGGTCCGAAGCTCGCGGGCGTGGTTCGGCGAGACGGTCACCACCTGGTCCGCGAAGATCAGGCCGACCTTGAGGAGGTTGAGCTGGCCGTACCACTCCAGTTGCCGCCAGTTGTAGAGCGCCTCCGGCAGGCCGATCGTGGCAAGCCGGTCGGCAGGGTAGTGACCCTGGTAGCCGGCGTTGTGGACTGACAGCACGGTCCGGATGGCATCGTATTCGGGCCGGCCGGCGTAACTGGTCCGCAGGTGCGCCACCGCCAGCGCTGTGTGCCAGTCGTGGGCATGCAGCAGGATCGGGCCGGGAACGATCCTAGGCAGGATGGCGAGCGCGGCCAGGCAGAAGAACGTCCACCGCTCCAGATTGTCGTCATAATCGATGCCACCTTCGCCATACAGCCCGGCCCGGTCGAAGTAGCCGTCGTGCTGGATGAAGTACGCTCTGGCCCGCTCCTGCGGACGGACCTGCCGGAAGACCCGCCCCACCTCCCGTCGCTTCCCGATCCTGACCTCGAACGGTTCTCCCACCGCCTCCAGTTCGCCGGCCACCTCGCGGGCGACCCGATACAGCGGCATCACGGCAGCGCTCGGGATACCGGCAAACGCCTGAAACCGCGCCAGCCCGTTGGCCGCCTCGGCCAGCCCGCCGGTCCGGGCGAACGGGAAGTACTCCGCCGCAAGATGGACGACCGTGACCGGCCGGCCGAGGCGGTCCAGCAGCACCGGAGGCGGCCGTTCGGCCCAGGGGCGGTCAGCCACGCGGAGGGACGTCCTCGAAGGGGTCGTTTCGCATGGCGGGGAGATAACAGCGGGTCACGTACTCCTGGACCATCCGGTCCGCGGTGAATCGCCGGCCCGCGACCCGGAGCGCGTTCCGCATCCGTTCGACCCAGCGGATCGGAAGCCCATCGTCATCCCGGTCGTAGTACATCGGCACGATGTCCTCTTCGAGCAGGCGATAGAGCGCGTCGGCGTCGGCCGCATCGGCCTCTTCGGCCGTGAGGCC
>CAYINH010000133.1:0-7448 GCA_964364615.1 uncultured Gemmatimonadaceae bacterium | reverse complement strand
AATTCCTCGCCACCGACCCGCCCGGCGTGGTCCCGGTCGCGCACGGTGTCCTGAATGATCCGGGAGACAAACCCGAGGGCCGCGTCGCCGGCGGGATGACCCAAGGCATCATTGAGCGACTTGAAATGGTCCAGATCGAGACAGATGACGGAACCTCGCCCCACCTTGACTGATGCCATGGCGTTTTCAAGCCCACGCCGGTTGGCCAGTCCGGTCAGCGGATCCCTGGTCGCCTGCTCCTTCAGTTCCAGCTGCTGGAGCGCGTCTTCCAGCATTCGGCCGGTCCGGTGGACGGCCTTTTCCAGCTCGGCGCGGAAGGGGCCGGCCGGCTCCCCTCCCCCAGCCGTCCAGAGCACCGCAGCACCCACCGGGCCCCCCGGTCCGACAATCGGCACCACGTACGCGCGCCGCTCCCGATTACGACGGTCTCCGGGCAGGATGCCCAGGGGTTCAAATGCCGTGACCGAATGGGTCAGCTCCCCTCGAATGATCAGATCCACCGGGGAGCCTGGCGCGGCGGTGATCCGGTGCAGATGGGGGTCGGCTCGAAGCGCGGTGCCCAGCACCTGGGCGCCGCGCTGAAGGCGGACCGCGATGGCCACCTCGGCGTCCATCAGGCGCTCGAGTTCGAACGCCAGGCGCACCGCGATGCTCTCGACCGACTCTCCACCAGCGGGGCTTCGCGCCGAGGCGGCCTCGAAGGTGCCACGACTGCGCAACATCGCGACCAGTTGCTCCAACTCGGCCATCGGGCGGGTATGGGGCGCTCGGGGGGGGGAGCAGCATCGCGACCTGAAAGTCTTCGGCGGCGACAAAGACCAGACTGCCCTCTTCCAGCCGCTCCAGGCCCGTGTGACCACCTCCTGCAATGGTCCTCAGCCCTGGCAGCCGATCGCTGATGGCCCGGGCGGTGTCACTGGGGAGCAGGGGCTGGACGATCGACCTGGTGCCTGGGCGTCCGATCGATCGGAGCCAGACGCCAAGGGCGCCGTTGGCCCGGCCGATCCAGGCCAACTCCGGTGGGTCACTCGCCGGCAGGTCCGTGAGCGGCACCGGGGACAGGGCGACCGCCTCGTGGGTCCGCCGCCGCCCGACCAGCCAGCCCAGAATGCCCGCCAGCAGAGCGGAACCGACCACCAGCAGCAGTTCGGTCAACTGGACTCCCCCGCCGGGATCCGCGCGGCAATTCGGGCCGCGGCCACCCCTGCCCCAAAGCCATTGTCGATGTTCACGACCGTCACACCGGCCGCACAGGAGTTGAGCATCCCCAGCAGGGCGGCAAGCCCGCCGAAGGAGGCGCCGTATCCCACACTGGTCGGCACCGCAATCACCGGGGAGCGCACCAGTCCACCGACCACACTCGGCAGGGCGCCTTCCATCCCGGCCACGACCACCACTACCGCCGCCCTGGTCAGCTGGTCCGAGGCCGACAGCAGCCGATGCAGCCCGGCCACACCGACATCATTGAGGCGTTCCACCGGGGCCCCGAAGGCCGCCGCCGTGGTGGCGGCCTCGTTGGCCACCGGCAGATCACTGGTCCCCGCCGAGATGATCAGGACCGAGCCTCCCACGGGGGCGGTGGTCGAGCTGGGTCGGCGGAAGACCGTGCGTCCCAGGCGGTCCCACACCGCCGCTGGATGCTCGGTGGTGAGCTCCTCGGCGATCCCCTCCGGCACCCGGGTGGCCAGGAATCCCCCGGAGACCTCGGTGAGCCGGCGGCAGATGTCGAGGACCTGCTCGCTGGTCTTGCCTTCGGCAAGGACGACCTCGGGATGACCCTGGCGCAGCTCCCGGTGATGGTCGACCATCGCAAAACCGAGGTCCTCCGCCGGGAACCGGGAGAGTCGTTCGAGGGCCTGGTTCGGGGTGAGCTGGCCGGCGGCAACCTCGGCCAGCAGCGAGGCAAGATCGACCCGATTCACGCTGCGGTGGCGACCGGGACCAGGTACTGCTGGAACACCGCCTCGATCTCCGCCATGCTCTCGACCTGGAACAGACGCTGCCGCAGCGCCGATGCTCCCGGGAGGCCTTTGGTGTACCAGCCCAGGTGCTTCCGGAACTCCAGCACCGTCTTCCGGGAATCGCCCTGGAGCCGAAGGGCCAGTCGGGCATGCTCCAGCGCGACCGCGAACCGTTCCTCCGCCTCTGGAGCCGGCGGGCAGTCCGCTCCGACGAGCAGTTGCCGGGCATCTCGAAAGATCCAGGGGTTGCCGAAGGACCCGCGCCCGATCATCACGGCGGCGCAGCCCGTGTGGGCTTTCATCCGCACGGCATCCTCCCCGGAATGCACGTCGCCATTCCCGATCACCGGGATCTCCAGCGCCTCGACCACTCGGGCGATCTCATCCCATCGCGCCTGACCGGAGAACATCTGGGTCCGGCTCCGGGCGTGCAGAGTGAAGGCCTTGGCCCCCGCCTCCTGCATCCGAAGTGCGATGTCGACCGGGGTTCGCTGTTCTTCGTTCCAGCCACTCCGGGTCTTGACGGTGACCTGGGCCGGCGTCGCGGCTACGACCGCCCGGATGATCCGCTGCACGAGGTCCATGTCCCGGAGGCAGCCGGAACCACCGTTGCGCTGTACGACCTTCTTGACCGGGCAGCCGAAGTTGATGTCGATGAAGTCCGGCTGATACTCCTCGGACACAATCGCCGCGGCCCGGGCGAGCCCCTCGGGATCGGCCCCGTAGATCTGGACCCCGATCGGCCGCTCCACCTCCTCGAACTCAGCCCCCTCCAGGGTCCGCCGGATCCCCCGGCGGATCGCCTCGGCGGAGAGGAACTCGGTCATCAGCACGTCCGCCCCCATCCCCCGGCAGATCTGCCGGAAAGGGGCTTCTGATACCCCGGCCATCGGGGCAAGAATGAGTGGGGTATCGACCCCCGGGGCGTACGGTAACCGCATGGGTGAAAGCTACTTGCCTTCGGCTGGCCCAGCAAACATGGAGCGGACGAGAGGACTTTGACCGGCGAGCGAGTCCCGGTAGGATTGGCGGGTGCGGCTGCGCGACTTCCTGGCCCCTTCGGCCATCGACCTCGACCTGCCGGGGACCACTCGCGACGAGGTGTTCCCCGCCCTGGTCCATCTGCTGGGACTCGACCCCCGGTCGAGTGACACCGTCGTTCGCCAGATGGTCCGGCGGGAGGCCCAGGGATCGACCGGATTCGGAGGGGGCATCGCAATCCCCCACTGCCGGACGCTGGCGGTCCGCCGGTTGATGGTCGCGGTGGGCCGTTGCCGGGAGGGTATTCGGCTCGAGGCGGTGGACGGTCAGCCGGTCCGACTCTTCTTCCTGATCGTGGCGCCCCCGCTCGAGGTTTCCAATCAGTACCTGCCGGTCCTCGGGCGGGTTGCCCAGTTGCTCCACGACCCGGCGACGGTCACCAGCCTCCTCACCCTGGATACCCCGGAAGCTCTCCTCGCCATGCTGGACGCCAAGGGCATCTGAAGATCCGTCTTACTCCCATTCGATCGTGGCCGGGGGTTTGGAACTGACATCGTAGACGACCCGGTTGACCCCTTTGACTTCGTTGGCGATCCGATTGCTGATGTGGGCCAGGACCGCCGGTGGGAAGGGATACCAGTCCGCCGTCATCCCGTCCCGACTGGTCACCGCTCTGAGGGCGACGGCCAGGTCGTAGGTCCGACCATCGCCCTGAACCCCGACCGATCGAATCGGGAGCAGCACCGCGAAGGCCTGCCAGATCTCATCGTACAACCCCGCTGACCGGATCTCGTCGAGGTAGATCGCGTCCACCCGCTGCAGGGTCTCCAGGCCCTCGGGGGTCACCTCGCCGAGGATCCGAATCGCCAGACCGGGGCCCGGGAATGGATGCCGGCCGACCATTTCCTCCGGCAACCCGAGTTCCCGGCCCACCTGTCGCACCTCGTCCTTGAACAGCTCGCGCAGCGGCTCGATGAGCCCGAAGGGAAGCCGGTCCGGAAGGCCCCCGACGTTGTGGTGCGTCTTGATGGTCGCCGAAGGGCCACCGAGCGGACTGACCGACTCGATCACATCGGGGTAGAGGGTGCCCTGCACCAGGAATCGGACGTCCCCACCGACTTCCTTGGCCTCGCGCTCGAACACGTCGATGAAGGTGTGGCCGATCCGCCGCCGCTTTTCCTCGGGGTCGGTCACACTCACCAGGACCCCCAGGAACTGCTCCCTGGCATCGACCACCCGCAGATCGATTCCGTGGTGCCGCCGGAAGGTCCGCTCCACCTGGTCGCGCTCATGCAACCGGAGCAGCCCGTGGTCCACGAAGATGCAGGTGAGCTGGTCGCCGATGGCCCGGTGCACCAGGGCGGCGGCCACGCTGGAATCGACCCCGCCTGAGAGTCCGCAGATGACCCGGGCACCGCCAACCTCGGCCTTGATCCGCGCAATCGATGTTTCGATGAAGTGACCGGCGGTCCAATCCGGAGTGCAGCCACAGATATCGAACAGGAAGTTGCTGATGACCTCGCCTCCGCGAGGTGTGTGCGCCACCTCGGGATGGAACTGAACCCCGAAAATCGGCCTCTGCTCGTGCTCGAAACCTGCGACCGGGCAATTGGTGCTCGAAGCGGTGAGGCGATACCCCGGGGGCGGCTCATCCACATGGTCCCCATGGCTCATCCAGGCCTGGACCTCTTCCCCGGGGGCGAATCCCTTGAACAGCCGGCCATGGGCGATCCTGACGGCGGCTCGGCCGTATTCGCGTCGGCCCGCCGGAATCACCTTCCCCCCGCTCAGGTGGGCGATGAGTTGCATGCCATAGCAGAGGCCCAGGATCGGCACCCCGAGATCCAGCAGTTCCTTGGTGGTGAGGGGAGCGCCTTCATCGTACACCGAGTTCGGACCGCCGGAGAGAATGATCCCCTGCGGGTCCCATTCCCGGATCCACTCCACCGATCGGGTGCCAGGGTGGATTTCACAGTAGACGTGGGCCTCCCGAACCCGTCGGGCGATCAGTTGAGTGAACTGCGAACCGAAGTCCAGGATCAGTACCCCAGGGGCGTGACTCACGACAACTCTCCCAAAGCAAGCGGGTCGGCGATTTCTCCCTCCATCAGCGCGGCAATCGACTCCCGCTGGCGCGCCACCGCCCATCGGCCCCGATCGATCAGGACCTCGGGCGGACGGGGCCGGGCATTGTATCTGGACCCCATCACGAAGCCGTAGGCGCCGCACCCGAGAATCGCCAGCAGGTCGCCCGGTTCCACCGGTGGCAGCTCGCGCCCCAGCGCCAGGAAGTCGCCGGTCTCGCAGATCGGTCCGACCAGGTCACACTCCTCTTCGGCTCCGGTACGAGGCACGACTTCCACCACTTCGTGATGGGCACCATACTTGGATGGTCGGGCCAGCTCGGTCATTCCGGCATCCACCACAACGAAGGTCTTGCCGCCGGCCCGCTTGCGGTACAGTACCCGGGTCAGCAGGACCCCGGCGCTGCCGACCAGCGCACGACCCGGCTCGAGCTGGAGCGCGAACCCAGCCGGTTTCACGATCGGAATCACGGCAGCGGCGAGTTGCCAGGGCTCGGGGGGCTGCTCGGTGGAATAGCGAATGCCCAGTCCACCCCCGAGGTCCACGGTGTCGATGGGCCCCACCCCATCCGCCCGCAGGCGGGAGGCCAGCGCCGTGATCGTCCTCGCCGCCTCGGCGATCGGGGAGATGTCCAGCAGTTGGCTGCCGAGGTGACTGGCGATGGTGGTGAGGACCAGGCCTGGCGCCCCCAGGATGATGCCAGCAGCCTCATCAATCAGGTCTGTCGGAATGCCGAACTTGATCCCCGCATGGCCCGTACTGATGTGGGGATGGGTATCCGTCGTGACATCGGGATTGACGCGAATCCCGATCCGGATCGGTCGATCTGGGTGGCTCAGGCCGGCCAGGACCTCCAGCTCCTCCAGCGATTCGACATGGATGCAGCCGATCCCCGCCGCCACGGCTTCGGCCAGCTCGAGGGGGGTCTTCCCCACTCCGCTGAACACGATCCGGTCGGCCGGAAACCCCGCCGCCAGACTTCGGGCCAGTTCCCCGCGGCTCACGATGTCGACCCCGGCTCCGAGTTCCCGGAGGAGCCGGAGCACGGCGAGGTTTCCGTTGGCCTTGACGGCGTAGTGAATCCGGTGGGGAAGCTCGGCAAAGGCCTCGCTGAAAGCCCGGTACCGGCGACGGATCGGTTCGGCCAGGTAGACAAACGCCGGGGTGCCGACCCCGTGGGCGATGCTGGCCAGATCGACCCCGCTGCCGCACAGCCGCCCCGCCGGCCCGTACTCGAGGTCGGCATCGGCCAGGAGTGCCTGGCGGGCGGTCAGCCGATCGGTCAGTACGCCTTGGCCCAAACCGCCTCCCACTGGCTGGGCTCGCCGCACCAGAGACACCGCACCGGTGCCGGGTTGGAGCGGAACTCCTCACCGGGAAGGACCCGAATGGTGGCCTTGGTCTGCTCCTTGATCTCGTTTTCGCAGGCGGCCGAGCCACACCAGCCGCCATACACGAATCCACCGTCGCCGGCCATCGCCTTGATCAGGGTACCCTTGTCCGCCCCCCGAATGCTGGCCGCTTCGCGGCGAGCGACGGCCAGCTCCAGGAGGCGTCGCTGCAGGGCCTCGAGTTCGTCGCGGACCCGATCGGCAATTCCGGCCCGGGCGACCGGCTCCTTGCCTCCGGTCCGACGGGCCAGCATGACCGTGCCGCCGGCCAGGTCCCGGGGCCCGAGTTCGAGCCGGATCGGGACCCCCCGGGCCTCCCACTCGTAGTACTTGGCCCCGGGCTTCATCCCTTCCCGGAGATCGATCTGACAACGGATGCCGGCGACGTGCAACTCCTGACGCAGCGCGGTCCCCGCCTCGAACACCTGGGCCTTTTCCTCATCGGTCCGGTAGATCGGTACCACCACCACCTGCCACTGGGCGAGCCGGGGCGGAGCGATCATCCCGACATCGTCCCCGTGAGTCATGATCAACCCGCCGATCAGCCGGGTGGAGACCCCCCACGACGTGCTCCAGACGAAGTCCATGTCCCCCTCGGCCGTCTGGAAGGAGACGTCGAACGCCTTGGCAAAATTCTGACCGAGATTGTGACTGGTGCCCGCCTGCAACGCCTTGTTGTCCTGCATCAGCGCTTCACAGGCATAGGTGCGCACCGCTCCGGCGAATCGCTCGCTGTCGCTCTTCCGTCCGGTCAGCACTGGCATCGCCATCCACTCTTCCATGAACTTCTGATAGATCCCGAGAATCAGCAGCGCCTCGGTCTCGGCCTCGGCCTCGGTGGCATGCGCGGTATGGCCCTCCTGCCAGAGGAACTCGGTGGTGCGGAGAAAGAGCCGGGTCCGCATCTCCCAGCGAACCACGTTGGCCCACTGGTTGATCAGCATGGGCAGATCGCGGTAGCTCTGGATCCACTTGGCGAACATCGCGTAAATGATGGTCTCCGAGGTGGGCCGGATGACCAACGGTTCCT
>CAYINH010000132.1:0-7458 GCA_964364615.1 uncultured Gemmatimonadaceae bacterium | reverse complement strand
GCTACGCCCTGGGAGGAGGATGCGAGCTGGCTCTGGCCTGCGACTTCCGCATCGCCTCCCAGACCGCCAGGTTCGGCCTGCCGGAAATCAAGATCGGCGCCTTCCCCGGAGGCGGCGGCACTCAGAGACTTCCGCGGCTCATCGGGGCGAGCAAAGCCAAGGAGATCATCTTTACCGGCGATCCGATCACCGCGGAAGAGGCTCTCTCTCTGGGGCTGGTCGTGAAGACGGTCCCGTCGCCATAGGCCCAGGACATGGTGATGAGCGGCTGGAGCGGCTCCGGAGCCACCCCCATTCAGGAGTGGGCTCCGGCGTGGGCGGCCACCGGCTCGATCCGGACCGCGCTGACCTTGAACTCCGCGATCTTGGCATACGGGTCGAGGGTCGGGTTGGTCAGCAGATTGACCGCGGCCTCCCGGTAGTGCATCGGGATGAAGACCTGCCCCGGCGCCTGCCGGTCGGAGATCCGGATGCCGATCAGCATCTCACCTCGCCGGGAGGTGACCCGCGCCGTCTCACCGTCCTCCAGCCCCAGTCGCTCGGCGTCTCCGGCATGGATCTCCATGACCGGCACCGGCTCCCGGGCGTCGAGTCCGGTGGCCCGGCGGGTCATGGTGCCGGTGTGCCAGTGATACATCTGGCGCCCGGTGTTGAGGAAGAAGGGATACTCGGCGTCCGGCAGTTCGCTGGGCGGCAGGAACTCGACCGGGACCAGCAGGGCCCGACCATCCGCGGTCGGGAACCGGTCGGCAAACAGGAAGAAGGTCCCCGGCGAGTCCGGCGTGAGGACTGGATACTGGAGCGAGCCCTCCCGCCGGAGCTTGGCATAGGAGATCCCCCGCCAGTTCGGGGTGACCCGGGCGATCTCGTCCATCACCGCCTCGGCGTCTGGATGCGGGGTGGCCAGCCCCAGCCGGTTGCTCAGCTCGATCAGGATGTCGAGGTCCCGCCGAGCATTGCCCGGAGGTTCCAGGGCCGCCTCGGCCAGCTGCACGTGCCGGTCGGTGTTGGCGAAGGTGCCCTGCTTCTCGGCGAAGGTGGAACCCGGGAGCACGATGTCGGCCCAGCGGGCGGTCTCGGTCAGAAACAGATCCTGGACCGCCAGGAACTCGAGCCCCCGGAACCACTCCTCCGCGGCCGCCACGTTGGGGTCGGAGAGCACCGGGTTCTCGCCCATGATGTACATCCCCCGGACCGGGCTCCCCTTCTTGCAGATCTCGGTCACCATCAGCCCGTTCTCCAGCGAGAGCGATTCCTCGGGCACCCCCCACGCCGCCGCGTACTCGGCCCGGTTGGCGGGGCTGGTGACGGTCCGGTAGTCGGTGTAGGCAAAGGGGATCGCGCCGACGTCGCTGGCGCCCTGGACGTTGTTCTGACCCCGGATCGGCATCATCGCCGCCCCCCACCGGCCGACCATGCCGCAGCACAGCATCAGATTGAGCAGGCTGGTCACGATGTCGGTGCCGGCGGCGTGCTGGGTCAGCCCCATCGCCCAGAGGGTCGAGGTGTTGGGCCCCCTGGCGTACATCTCCGCCGCGGCCGCGATCGTCTCGGCCGGGATTCCCGAAATCTGGGAGGCCCGGGCGAGGGTGTAGGGCTGGACCGCCTCCCTGACCTTCTCGAATTCCCGGGTCCGGTTCCGGACGAACTCCCGGTCCTCCAACCCCTGTTCGAGAATGTGGCGCAGCATCCCGTTGTAGAGCGCCACGTCGCTTCCCGGTGCCATCTGGAGGTGGATGTCCGCCATCGCGGCCAGTTCGGTCCGCCGAACGTCGGCCACGATCAGGCGGGCCCCCTTGGCCACCGCTCGCTTGAGCAGGGCCCCGAAGACCGGGTGGGTCTCGGTGGTGTTGGCGCCGGAGACGAAGATGACATCGCAGGCCTCCTCGATCTCCCGCATCGAGCCGCTGGCCGCCGCGGTGGCCAGGGCCCGGTTCATGGCCGCCACCGAGGTGGAATGGCAGAGCCGGGTGCAGTGGTCCACGTTGTTGGTCCCGAAAGCCCCCCGGACCATCCGCATGAAGAGGTAGTTCTCCTCGTTGCTGCACTTGGCAGAGGAGAACCCGGCCAGGGATTGGGAACCGAACTGCGCGCGGAGCCGGAGCAGCTCCTGGGCGGCCAGGCTCATCACCTCCTCCCAGGTCGCGGTCCGGAACGGCTGATACCACTCGGACGGCGTGGCGTTGCGGTCGCGGATGTCCGGGTCCTCGGTGAGAATCGGGAGGCCCGTCTGAGGGGACTTGCCGGTCTGCCGGCGCGGCGGCCTGGGCTTCCGGCCGCCGGCCCCCTGGGCCACGGTGGGCCAGGTTCCGTCGCGATACCGGGGCTGCTCTCCCGTCCAGGTCCAGCGCCCGTCCGGCTGTTGCTGCCATTCGGTCCGGATCAGCGGGGCGGTGAGCCGATCGCGGTGCTGACCAAAGTCGTACCCGAACCGGCCTTTGACGCAGGTCGATCCCTCGTTGGGGGTCTTTTCCTCGATCCAGGGTGAGGTCACCCGGACCAGCGCCTCGTCCTTGACGTGCAGATCGATCTGGCAGCCGACTCCGCAATAGGGACAGACCGAGCGCACCACCCGGTCCGGGGACGCCACCGCGGGGGCCCCGAAGCGCAGGCGGGGGATGACCTCGAAGATGGCGTTCGTCGGACAGACCCGGACGCACTCCCCGCACCAGGTGCAGCCGGCGTGATCCGGGTCACCATCCCCGCCGACGATGATCTCGGTCCGTTCGCCGCGCTGCCCGACATCGAGGACCCCGACCTGCTGGATGTCCTCGCAGGCCCGGACACACCGGGTGCAGAGGATGCAGAGGCTCATGTCATGCTGGATCATGACGTCCCCGGGACGCTGATCCCCACCCCGGAGCCCGAGTCCACTCTTCCGCTCCACCGGCACGTCATAGCGGACGACGTACCCCTCGAATTCGTTGGCGGGGTGCTCCCGGCCCCCGTTCGCGAGGTGGTCGCCGGGGTAGCGCTCCAGCAGCAGGGAGAGCACTCCGCGCCGAGCGTCGACCACCGGTGCGGACTCGGTCTGGACCACCATCCCATCGACGGCCGGCGTGTTGCAGGCCGGCGCGAGCTTGGCCTGACCCTCGATCTGCACCAGGCAGATCCGGCAGTTCCCGACGACGGGGAGCTTCGGATACCAGCAGAGCGTGGGGATGTCGGTGCCGGTGGCACGGGCCACATCGAGGACCGTGGCACCGGGTTCGAAGGGGAGCTGTCGGCCGTTCAAGGTGATCGTTGCCATGGGCAGCTCAGGATGGAGGTACCGGGAGTCTAGAGTCACCGGAGAGCGCTTGCAAGCGGCATCGACTGGTCGGTCAGACGGTGCTCGGCCGACTATTTCTGCCGGAGGACGCCATCGCTGCGCCGAGTTCCAGGAAAACGAATCTGCCAAAAACAGGATTGGGGTATTGCGTTTATTGACACAATTTCTGATTTTTGTTACGTGGGTACGGCACATCGGTCGGCCCACCCGGCCACAAAAGTTGTGGCTGGCAGGAAAACTCACAGGAGGATCAAATGGCAAAGAAGGCAAAGAAGGCCAAGAAGGCCACCAAGAAGAAGGCCACCAAGAAGGCCGCCAAGAAGAAGTAGGTAGTCTGCAGGACTCTGTAGCTCGATCGCAGAGATGCAAGAAGGGCCGGCCAGCTGCCGGCCCTGTGCATTTCCAGGACCTCCGTGGCTCGTCCCCCCCCCCGCTTCACTCCGCCTGCGGTTGCTCCATCGGGGGTCTGCTGAGCACCATGCCGACCGGGCGACCGGCCTTGCCGCGGCGCTCGGCGGGGAAGGACTCCCGGACCCAATCCCCATAGTGCGACAGGTACGCTTCCGGAACGCCCCCCGAGTCGCCCGGCAACAGGACATGCACCCCGCCCGGAGCGGTGACCGCACGGGCATGCTCGAGCAGGGCGTGCCGGCGGAGGTAGCTCAGCGAGGCGAGGGTGCCGGCGTCGATCACCACCAGCTGGTTCCCCACCGGGAAACTGGGCAGCCACTCGCCGAGCGAGGCGACGTAGGCCAGGAACCGGCCGGACAGCGACTCGCCGGCCATCCGGGCTTCGATCTGATCGACCGTGCCCAGATCCTCGTCGACGAAGGTGACCGCCGTGTCGTAGGCCGCCAGCAGGCAGGTCTCGGCCTGGAGCCCGCTCCCGACCACCAGGACCGGGTCGTCCTGTTCCAGCCGGGGCAGCAGGGTCACCAGCACCGACCCCGGACTGATCCCCCAATGCACCGGCTCCCGCTGAGCCTGCCGCAGCGCGGCGTGCTGCTTCCGCCACTTGGCGTAGGCCGGGAGCCGGAGCCGCCGGGTAATGAGCTTGTCCACGGTTTCCTGCATGAGCAGTTCGGTGAGCAGGAACTGATCGGCGGTGGCGGATTGAAGCTCGCCGACGGCCTCGTCCCCCAGGCCGATCAGCTCGTCGCGCCGGAGCGAGTTCTTGTACGCCTCGATCCGCTGGAGCAGGTACTCCTCATACTGCCGCCGGAGCGACGGCATCGCCCGCCGGGCGGCCGGGCCGTGGAGCAGCTGCGCAGCGCTCAGCACGGTTCCCCCCGGCCCGAGGCCGGGTGACGGGAGAAACGAAGCATGGGGAGGACGGTGAGATTGCCCGGGGGCATCCTGTACAAAGTAAGAACGGAATGCCCCCCGGACCAGATGACAGCTACTCGGCGCGGAGGGCGAGCCCCTTCAGGTAGGCCGTTTCGGGGATGGTCAGGATCTCCGGATGGTCCTCACTCTGGGCCAGACGGGCCAGGACCGTGAGCGGGCGCCCGGCATCCTGCGCCGCGCCCAGGAGCATCTCCTCGAACGCGGGCCGCCCGATATGGAACGAGCACGAGGCGGTGACCAGCACTCCGCCGGGTGCAAGAAGCCGGATCGCCCGGCGGTTGATCTCGTGGTAGCCACGGAGGGCGGCTTCCACCGCCTGGCGCGACTTGGCGAAGGCGGGAGGGTCCACCGCCACCGTGTCGAACCGCTCCCCGGCCCGGTCCAGCTCGGCCAGGACATCGAAGGCGTTGCCGAGCTGCCAGTCGATGTTGGTCATCCCGTTCAGGGCCGCGTTCTCCCGTCCCCGTGCCAGGGCTTCTTCGCTGGCGTCCAGGGCGATCACCTGTGCTGACCGCCGCGCGAGGTGGAGCGCGAACGAGCCGTGGTAGGCAAAGCAGTCCAGCGCCCGGCCCCCGTCCCGGGCGAGCTCTCCGGTCAGCACCCGGTTGACCCGCTGATCGAGGAAGGCCCCCGTCTTCTGTCCGGTCCACGGCGCGGCCAGGTACCGGATGCCCCCCTCCCGCACTTCGACCTGCTCCGGGACCTCCCCGCGCGCCAGTTCGATCCCCTCAGGCAGTTTCTCGTGGCGGCGTACCGAGGCATCGTGCCGGAGCAGGATCCCCTCCGGGGTGAGGACCTCCTGGAGGGCATCGAGGACTGTCTCTCGCATCGTCTTCAGCCCGGCGGAGAGGAGCTGCACCACCAGCCAGCGGTCGTATCGGTCCACCACCAGGGACGGGAGCCCGTCGCCTTCGCCATGGACGATCCGGCAGGCGGTGGCATCGATCCCGGCTCGTCGAGCCGCGCAGCGGCCGATCTGTTCCCGCCACCACGCGAGGTCCACCGGCCGTTCGGTGGGCTCCAGCAGGCGAAGCCGGATCTCGGAGGCCGGGGAGTGGAGGGCCTGCCCCAGGAACCGGCCGCGGGGGTCCACCACCCGGACCACGCCGGGGTCGGGGACCGCATCGAGGGTGTCACTCCGGTAGATCCAGGGGTGCCCCCCAGCCCACCGGGCCGCCCCTTTCCGGCTGACCCGGACCGTCGTCACCTATATTCTCCGGTCATCATGGCCACCAATGTAGCCGCGATTGTCCGGCTGATGCTCGTGACCGACGACGCCCTGATTGGCGGGCGGGACCCGGTTCCCCTGGTCGAGGCCGCGGTGCGGGGCGGGGTCACCTCCGTCCAGCTCCGATTGAAGGACGCCACGGCCAGGGATCTGGCGGCACTGGTCCGCCGGGTTCGGGCGGCAGTCTCCATCCCGGTGCTGGTCAACGACCGAGCCGATGTGGCGCTCGCGGTCGGCGCCGATGGGGTCCACCTCGGACCGGACGACGTGCCCGTTCCTCTCATTCGCACGATTTCCCCACCGGGGTTCCTGATCGGCGCCTCGGTCGGATCCCTGGCCGAGGTCGATGGCGGTCGCGGGGCCGACTACTGGGGGGTGGGTCCCTTCCGGCAGACCTCCACCAAGGCCGAGGCAGGCGCGCCGCTCGGCCCTGAGGGCTTCGCTGCGCTGGTCAGGCACGCCGAGGGGCGGGTGTGCGTGGCGATCGGGGGGCTGCGACCGGACGACGTCCCGGCCGTCCTCGCGGCCGGTGGGGTCGGGGTGGCCGTTGTCTCAGGCATTCTCGGGGCTGAAGACGTGGAGACTGCCGCCCGGGAATACCTCGCCGGGTTCCCACCGTGAGGTCCCGATGATCAGCGCCCGGCACCGCTCTTGGCCATCAATCGGGGGTGCAGAGCCGGGACGTCGTGGGGTACACCGTGATCTTCATGACGGTGGCGGTGCTCTGGGTTGCCTTCAGCCTGTGGCTGGCGTGATCAGGGGTGAGGCCGATCGAATCCCCACCGGGAGATGGGTTGGCCACGGGAGGTTGGCAGCGGGGCGGCGCGACTTGAGGAGGGGGTGGCTCGGGGGAGGGGGCGCGGCCGACGGGAACGTCAGTAAGCGAAGCATGGCCGGGAGCCACAGTGGTCGACGGTGCGAGCGCACGTCTGGTCCCGGAGGCACGCGCCCCCTCCCAGAGCCACCATCCGGTCCCGGAGGCGCGCGCCCCCTCACCCGAGCCACTCAGAAAACCAGACTGGGCTCCGTCGCCGCCTGCAGCTCCTCGGCGCTGATCCCGTCCGTCATCTCGACCACCCGCAGTCCCTCCGGCGCCACGTCGAGCACGGCGAGCTCGGTGATGATCCGGTGGACGCATCGGGCCCCGGTCAGGGGCAGGGAACACCGATTCAGGATCTTCGGCTCACCCTTCCTGGTCTGGTGCTCCATGATCACCACCACCCGGCGGGCCCCGGCCACCAGGTCCATCGCCCCCCCCATCCCCTTGACCATCTTCCCCGGCACCATCCAGTTGGCCAGATCCCCCTGGACCGAGACCTCGAGGGCACCCAGGATGCAGAGCCCGATGTTTCCCCCCCGGATCATGGCGAACGAGTCGGCACTGCTGAAGTACGAGGTCCCCGGCAGCTCGGAGACCGTCTCCTTCCCGGCGTTGATCAGGTCGGGATCCTCGTCCCCCTCGAACGGGTAGGGCCCGACGCCGAGCATCCCGTTTTCCGATTGCAGGATGACTGGAACGCCCTCGGGGACGTGGTTGGCGATCATGGTGGGCATGCCGATGCCCAGGTTGACGTAGAACCCGGTCTCGGGGGTCAGGGAGAGAAGCTCCTGG
>CAYINH010000131.1:0-7475 GCA_964364615.1 uncultured Gemmatimonadaceae bacterium | reverse complement strand
CCGCGTGGCCGCGACCGACAGTACCGTCCGGGTGACCGGGGAGAGCGGGGTCGGGAAGGGATGGGTGGCCCGGCTGATCCACCAGTTGGGACCGAGGTCGGGGCTGCCCTTCCTGGAGATCCCAACCATCGGGACCGACCCTGGGGCGCTGGAACTCGAGCTCTTTGGCGGGGAGCGGTGGTCAAAACCCGGGGTCGATCGTCGCCGGCGGGGGAGGCTCGAACTGGCCGGACGCGGGTCAGTGGTGATCCGGGAAGTGGGCAACCTGCCCCGCGAGTTCCAGCCCCTCCTGCTCCGGATTCTCGAGGCGAAGACTTTTCGGCGGGTCGGTGGGGATCGGGACCTGACCGTGGATGCCCGGGTCCTGGCGACCTCCAGTCGAGACCTGGCCGCCCTGGTGGAGGCCGATCGGATGAGTGGGGACCTCTTCTACCGCCTGAGCGCCCTGGTGCTCCAGATTCCCCCGGTGCGGGAGCGCGCCGAGGCTGACCGGGTTGGGTTGATGGGCCTGATTCTCAATGCAATCAGCCCCGGGCTGTCCAACCCGCCGCCACCGATCAGCCCCGAAGCAATGGAGCGGCTGGTGAGCTACCCTTGGCCAGGGAACCTGAGGGAGATCCGCCAGGTGCTCGAGCGGGCCTGCCTCATGGCGGCCGGCCAGCCCGCCATGCAGATCGAACACCTGCCAGGCGAACTGAGGGCGCGTCCCGGTCTCGGCGACCGGCGCCATAACCCGATGAGCCTGGAGGACGTGGAGAAGCGGCAGATCGAGTCCGCCCTGCGATACCACGGTGGCAACCGGACCCGGGCCGCGAAGGAACTCAAGATTTCCCGCGCGACCCTGATCAACAAGATCAAGCGCTATGCCCTGACGGAGTGACGGCCATGAATCCCGGCGAATCCCAGAAGGAGAAGGACGCGATGTTCTGCCGCGCCTGCGGCCACGAGGAGCGGGCGTCGGAGGGCTATCCCTGCACCAGCTGCGGAACCTTCATCTGTCTGATCTGCACCTTTCGCGGGGTGGTGCTCTGCGCCAAGTGTTCCGGCAACAGCCCCAAACCGGCCAAGCCGTGAAGCGTCGGCTGGTGCTGTTCGACGTCGATGGCACCCTGCTGCTCAGCCGGGGCGCCGGTCGGCGCGCCATTGTGGTCGCCATGAAGGAGTGGCTGGCCAGCACCGACCTGACTCGGGTGGGGGAGCTCCGGTTTGACGGAAAGACCGATCCCCAGATCGTGTCGGAGTTGCTGCAGGCCGCGGGGGTCGCCGATCCGGATCATCCCGCCCGGATCGATCGGGTCCTCACCCGATACCTCCTCCAGCTTGAGATCGAGCTGGCGCGACCCGATCATGTCACCCAGGTCCTTCCCGGCATTCCCGATCTGCTCTCCCGCATCGAGGCGGCGGCGGATGGAGTCCTGGGGCTGCTGACCGGGAACATCGCGAGGGGCGCTCACCTCAAGCTCCGATCCGCGGCCCTCGATCCCGACCGGTTCCTGCTCGGAGCCTACGGTTCCGACCATGCCGACCGGGGGGCGCTGCCGCCGATCGCCGCCCAGCGGGCCCGAGCTCATTTCGGCCGGGAGCCGAGAGGGAACGAGGTCATCATCATCGGGGATACGCCGGCCGACATGACCTGCGGTCGCGGGATCGGGGCCCGGGCGATCGGGGTAGCGACCGGCGCCTACTCCACCACCGAACTCACTGCCGCCGGAGCCGATGCGGCCTTCTCGGATCTGAGCGACACCGCCGCCGTCATGACGGCGATCTGGGATTGAGTCTCGCCATGACTGGAGTTCCGGAACTCGGGCCCTGGCTCGGTCGGCTCACCGCCACCCGGGGGCCCTCCGCCCGGGTCCCCGGCCTGGATGATCTTCGGCTGGAGCTCATCGCCGAGCTGTTCGAGACCGCCGCGAGCGCCCGCGACCTGGATCAGCGGGGCAGGCCGGACGAGGCGCACCAGACGCTCAACGGAACAGTCTGGCTCGAGTTGTATCGCGGAGTGGCCGGGCGGGTCGCCGCGCGCACCATGGACGAAGCCCGGCGCCGGATTGAGACCGCCGCGGTGGAGTCCCGGATGCCCAAACGACTGGTCATGGCTCGGATGCCCGGGGAGGAGGATACGGCCATCGCAAACCATCGCGCCCGCGCGGCCGGGATCCCGCTCGAACGGCTCGCCGCCGAGCCGCCTGGTGGTGAGTGGTCCGATCAGGTTCCTCGGCGGGCCGCCGCGCTCCAGGATGCCTGGGATCGTCTCGAGGTCGCCATGGGTGAGGAGCTCGACCGATGGACTGCCGTCGCCCGGGGAGTCGGGGCCTGGCGGCGCGACCGGAGGCCGCTCTGGCTGATCACCGCGCTCTCCTTGGCCGTCATGCTCTGGCTGGGGCTGGCGATCGGCGGGTACCTGCCGGCGCCGGGTCTTATCGGCTCGGTCCGGGACTGGTGGTGGAGTCTGCCATGGCCATAATGGGAATCGGCTTCGATCTGGTGGACCTGGAGCGGGCGGAGCGGATGCTCACCCGACACGGAGAGCGCGCGCTCCAGCGTTTCCTGCTCCCCGCCGAGCGGCACTACGTCCAGACCATGGCCCACCCGGCGCGCCACTTTGCCGTCCGGCTGGCGGCCAAGGAGGCGGTCTACAAGGCGATCACTCAGCTTCGGGGGTCGTCGTCGGTGACCTGGCGCGATATCGAGGTGGCCCGCGATCGGCGGGGCCGACCCAGCATCATCCTCCACGGGCAGGCGGAGTTGATCGTGGGCCGGCTGGATGGAGGTCGCGTCTGGGTGACACTCACCCACACCGAGCGGACGGCCGGTGCGGTGGCGGTGCTCGAAGGGGGGCCTTCCATCTCCGACTAGAAGGGCGTACTTTTTTTGGGCCATCAACAAAGACTAGTTGAAAATGATTATCATCCGTATAATCGCCCTCCTCCTCCCCCTGCTCGCGATCCCGATGCCGGCCCGCGCCCAGGAGGGTCCGGCCCCATTGGTGCGCCGGATTGCCGGGAGCGCCCAGTTGGCCGCCCAGGAGTACGCGCTCGGGGTCGATGGTGGTCGGGTGATTGCCCCGGCGGAGATCGAAGAGGCCAAGCTCTTTCTGACGGAGGCGGTCCGGGCTGCCGCCGCTCTGCCGGGGGGTGATGCGGAGCTGGTCCGGAAGGAGCTGAACCGGGTGCTCACGATTGTGGGACGGACGGGGCCTCCCGACTCGGTGGCCGCCATCGTGGATGCCCTGGTGCAGGGGCTCTCCGATCGGTACCAGGTGGATGTCGAGGAGGTCCCCGCGACCGCCCCCTCGCTGGGGCAGGGTGCGGCGCTGTTCCAGGCCAGTTGCGCTCGCTGCCATGGGTCGCTCGGGCGCGGGGACGGGAAGGACGCCGCCGGACTGGATCCCAAGCCCGGCAATCTGGCCAGCGCCCCGGGTCTGGTCGATGCCTCGCCGCTGGATTTCTATCGGCGGGTCACCATCGGAGTTGCCGGGACCGCGATGCCGGGTTTCGCCACGTCGCTGTCCCTCGACGAGCGCTGGGCGGTGGCCCTCTATGCCAGCACCCTGCGGCTTCCGGCCCCCGGTGGTTCGGTCCCGCCAGCCCTAACCGCCTTCGCCACTACCGCCCGGATGAGTGATCAGCAGGTGCTTGACGCACTCGGTGCCGCCGGCAGCCCCGCCGCCCTGGCCGCAGTGCGGGTCAGCCACCTCACGGTGGCCGCGGACGATGCCGCCGCTCGGGCCGCCTTTGGCACCGTCCGCCGGCAACTTGATTCCGCGATCGCCGCCGCCGCCTCGGGCCAATCGCAGGAGGCGCGGTTCATCGCTCTCGGGGCCTACATGACGTTCGAGCAGGTCGAACGGCAGGTCCGGGTCAAGGATCACGCCCTGGCCACCGATCTCGAGGGCAGCTTCGCGGTTTTCCGGGACCGGGCCGGTGCCGACCCCGCCGACCCGGCTGGCCTCGCCGAGGTGCGACGTCAGCTCGATCTCGGACTTGAACGGGCCGAGCGGGTGATTGGCGACCAGCTCGCCCCGCTGAATCTCTTTCTCCAGTCGTTCATCCTGCTCCTGCGCGAGGGCCTTGAAGCCATTCTGGTGGTCGGCGCGCTGATCGCCTTTCTGATCAAGACCGGCGCCTCCAGTCGCCGGCGGGATGTGCATATCGGGGTTGGCCTGGCGCTGGTCGCCAGCCTGCTCACCGCCCTGGCGCTGGAGACGATCTTCTTCCTCACTCCCGCTCGGCAGGAGGTGCTGGAAGGGGTGACGATGGTGGCCGCCTCGGTCATGCTGTTCTACGTCAGCTACTGGCTGCTGTCCAAGATCGAAGTGGCCCGATGGAATCAGTTTGTGAAGAGCCAGGTTCGGGACGCGGTCAGCAGCGGTTCGGCCCTGGCCCTCGCCACCGTGGCGTTTCTGGCGGTCTACCGCGAGGGGTTCGAGACGGTCCTCTTCTACAAGGCCCTGATGCTCACCGCCGGGCCGGGTGGGCTGGCGCCGGTGCTGTTGGGTCTGGGCCTCGGGGCGGCAGCCCTGGGTGTGGTCTACCTGTTGATCAACCGATTCGGGGTGCGGCTCCCGCTCCGCCCCTTCTTCGGGGTGACCAGCGGGTTCCTCTACTACATGGCCTTCGTCTTTGCGGGCAAGGCGGTGGCGGAACTGCAGGCGGGCGGGCTGCTCGAGACCACGGTGGTGCGCGGTGGCCCACGGGTTCCGATGCTGGGGATCTATCCGACCGTGGAATCCCTCGCGGTGCAGGGCCTCCTGCTGCTGCTGGCGGGGATCGGGGTCTTCGCCACCTTCGGGCCCCCCCACCGCCGCCGCCGCCGCGCGGCGGCGGCCCGCGCGGCCGCCACTCCGATTCCGGAGGGCGATGACACCCGGCGGGACGTGCTCCGGTCACTCGATCGGATCGACGCGGATGTTTCCGAGATCCGGGCGGAGGTGGAACGCCTCAGGGACCGGATCACCCCCAAGGTCCCCCAGTAGCTGGCTACCGGGTGGTCGGTTTCCGGAGCAGGTACGCTCCGGGGACGGCGGCGGGACGGTGGCGGAGCGACTGCACCACGATCAGACCCACCACCACCAGCGCCAGGCTGGTCACCTGGGCCAGCGTCAGCGGCCCGAAGAACCGGTCGTCCTTGGCCCGGACGAATTCCACCAGGAACCGCTCGGCCCCCGCGAACACCATGTAGAGCCCGAACAGCCAGCCGGTGCCCCAGTCCCGGGTCCGGAGCCGCCAGAGGACCATGAAGGCGATGGTCAGCAGGGCTACTTCGTACAATTGGGTCGGATGGACCGCCAGCACGGTGGTGGGGTCGAGGCCCTCGGGGACCGCCACCCCGAATTGGGAGAGGCCGGCCACCGTGGTGGGTGGGATCCCCTGCGGGAACTTGACCCCCCAGAAGCCGTCGGTCGGGATCCCATAGTCATCTCCCACCATGAAACAGCCGACCCGGCCCAGGGCATGGGCCGCGGCCAGCGCCGGGGCGGCCAGTTGTGCCGTCAGGGCCGTCGGCACCTTCCGTCGCCACCCACTCACGATCACCGCCAGACCGCCTCCCAGAAACCCTCCGTACCAGACCAGACCTCCCCGGTCAAACAGGGTGTGGAAGCCGTACAGCCCCACGTACCAGAGCTTGGCCCCGATGACCCCCCCGACCACTGCGGCGACGATCATGTCGGCGGCGTAGTCGACGTTCAGTCCCCGGCGCCGGAGCTCGCGATCGACCAGCCAGCCACCGACCAGGAAGCCGACCATCATCATGATCCCGAACCCGGTGACCGTGAGCGGGCCGATCGGGATGACGAACGGGGGAATCGAGGGCTGCATCAGGCGACGGCCTCCGCCGGTGTGCCGGCGACCAGGCCGGGGAGAGGAAGATGATCCGAGGCTTCGAGCGACCAGTCACTCCGATGGCCCTGCGCCAGGTGCCAGGCGCCGGCCGCGGCGATCATCGCGGCATTGTCGGTGTTGAGACGGGGCGTGGCAGCGTACACCCGGGCCCATGGGGCCATCCGCTGACGCATCTGCTCCACCAGGGTCCGGTTGCAGGCCACGCCTCCACCCAGCACCACCGTCTCCACCCCGAACTCCTCCGCCGCCAGCGCGGTCTTCTCCACCAGCACCTCGATGGCGGCGTCCTGGAACCCGCGGGCCAGGTGGGCCCGGTCCGCCGCGGGATTCTCACTCTGCCGCACGGCCCGCAGCACCGACGTCTTGAGTCCGCTGAAGGAGAAGGTGAATCGATCCGGGCCCTCGGCGCCCAGCATGGGCCGGGGGAATCGGTAGCGAGCCGGGTCCCCTTGGCGCGCCAGCTTCTCGATGACGGGCCCGCCCGGGTAGCCGAGGTCCAGCAGCTTGGCCACCTTGTCGAACGCCTCGCCGGCAGCGTCATCCCTGGTCTGTCCCAGCAGCTGGTAGCGGCCCCACTCGGGCACCCGCAGCAGCATGGTGTGACCGCCGCTCACCAGCAGGGCCACGAAGGGAGGGCTCAGCTCCAGGTGTTCCAGGGTCGGGGCAAACAGGTGCCCCTCCATGTGATGTACCCCGATCAGCGGAAGCCCGGCTCGCCAGGCCAGGGTCTTCCCGTAGGACAGCCCGACCAGCAGCGCACCGATCAATCCCGGACCCGCCGTGACCGCGATCCCGTCGAGTTGTTCGAGGCCCACTCCCGCGTCGGCCAGCGCCCGGTCCACCACCGGCACAATGGTCCTGAGATGCGCCCGGCTGGCCAGTTCGGGGACCACCCCGCCGAAGAGGGCGTGCACGTCCTGGGAGAGGATGACCAGGCTCTCGAGCGACGGCCGTCCCGCGGTGATGCTGAGGACGGCCGCCGAGGTCTCGTCGCACGAGGTCTCGATGCCGAGTATCCGTTCCATCACCGGGGCGGCTCGTTGCCGGCCGGGGTGGCCGCAGTGCTGTCGTCGGGGAGTTCGACCCCGAGCAGCCGGGCGATGATCCGCTGGTTGGCCCGGGAGCTCCACGGGTGCTCCCCGATGATCTTCCGGACGATGATGCCATCCTTGTCCAGCAGGAAGCTTTCGGGCACCCCGGTCGTCTGGTAGACCTGCTCGATCGCGCCGGACTTGTCGTGCAGGATGTCGAAGCTGAGGCTGAAGTCGTCCCGGAATGCCTTGACGTCGTCGACCTTCCCTTCGTCGATGCTCACCGCGGCGACCCGCAGCCCGTGCGGCCCGAGCTTCTGGTAGAGGGCCTCGATCGCCGGCATCTCGACCCGACAGGGGATACACCAGGTGGCCCAGATGTTGATGAGGGTGACTTGGCCGTCGTACTCCTCCCGGAGTGAGACCGAGTCGCCGGTGGCGAGGTCGAGCGCCCGGAAGTCGGGTGCCCGCGAGCCCACTTCGGCGCCATCGGGGACCGGGGCGAATCTGACCAGCCCCCAGGCGCCGAGGATCAGGCCCCCGGTGATGGCGGCCACGAAGCCCCACTGCTTGGTGTTCTTTCCCATGGTCATACCCTCAC
>CAYINH010000130.1:0-7479 GCA_964364615.1 uncultured Gemmatimonadaceae bacterium | reverse complement strand
CCGACCGACGGGGCCAGCAGGTTATCGGGCCTGGTCGGCCAGAAGTCGTAGTCGACAATCCCTCGGCGAATGGTGGTCCGACCGTCGAAGACGATCGTCTCGGACATCAGGGCCATGTCGAGCCGGCCCTGATAGAGTCCGCCCCCACCGGTCAGGATCCACTCGCCGCGGTTCTGGACGTCCCAGACCAACCCGACTCGGGGTGACACGCCGCTCCGATCCCTGGGCAGCGAATCGTTCCGCATCCCGGTGGCGTCAAACCAGGCCTGATTGAAGGAGATCGGCAGGCTGGTGGTGATGCTCTGGGTGTCGAATCGCAGACCAAGCAACACCTGAATCTCAGGCGCTACGGCCCAGGCATCGTGGAGGAAGATCCCGAAGTCCGTGGAGCCCGGCTTCGCGACAGTCCCGGCCGGCGCGACGCTCTGGAAGTAGGTCCCGGTGCCAGCATTGAACTGGTCGATGTTCCCGAAGGTGAAGACCCCTTCGGAGCCATAGCGGTAGTCCTGTTCTTCCTTGTTGAGTCGCACTGAGGCGCCGACCTTGAACCGGTGGCGGCCCAGCGGGAAATGAAAGGCATCGGAGATGTCGAACGCCCGAGTGGAGAAATTCGCGGGCAGGGCGGCCGAGCTTCCGAAGGCCAGGCCCTCGCCGGCAAGCATCGTGGTCGGCAGTTCTACCCCAAGCCAGTCCCGGACACTGGAGGTGAAACCCATTCGGAACTCGTTGGCGAGCTTCTGGCCGCCGGAGGTCACCGTCAGGGCGCCGGACACGTCGTTGGCGTCCAGCTGGACCCCACTCAGGTTGGACAGCTCGGTCGCCAGCGCGGGCTGCTCTTCGGTCAGCCTGGCGTAGCCGAAGCGGAGCAGGACCTGGTTGGATCCAATCCTCCAATCGAACCGCCCCTGACCGCTGAACCCGACCCGGCTGCGCACCACCGGGCTGGTCCACGGCTGGAGGGCCACGCCGTACCGGTCGCTCCCGATATCGTTCAGCGCCTGTCGCAGCGAAACCGGGTTCCCTCCCAGGCTGGCCGTGTCGGTGGCCCAGGGGTAGCCCGATGGCATCCGTTCCGAGAAGTAGTCGAACCGGATGTTGAAGTGCGCGGTATCGGGAATGATTGCCCCGGAAACCGAGGCCCCGAACTGCATGCTGGAACCAGTGCTGTCCGCCGGGTTGTCCTCCGCCGCCCCGCCCAGGGTGGCACTGGAGAAGAAGCCATAGGGTCGGAAGGCAAACCCGCTGCCACCGCGCGCCGTGTGCGCCGCGATGATCGTCCCGGGGTGGCCCCGCCACTCGGTGTCAAACCCGAGGTTCATGACCTGAACCAGGGAGGCGCCTTCCCGCTGGAAGAGCGGAGCCGATCCCGGCTCGCCGGGAAGACCCGGGTGGCGCAGCAGGCTCTCGGGGAGACCGTCCACATAGAGCTGGGTCTGGAGCGGGGCGATGCCCGAGCCGCCGGTGGCAAAGCCAGCCCGGTTGTCCCGCATCGCGTCGACGTCGGTCACCCCCTGACTGGCGTCCGAAATATCGAGCCGCCGGTCAAACTGTCGCAACTGGCGCCCACCCACCACGGTGCCTGAACTGGCCCCGGCCAGTACCCCGGACCAGGGGATTTCTACTACCGCCAGGATCGGGGGCGGCTTGCGCTCGATGCGCGCGGTGACGACGGTGGTTCGCCCAGCCGCGACCGGGACTGCCAGCATCCGGACCGGCTGGTAGCCGATCTCCTCCACCAGCACCCGGTATTCCCCGGGCTGGACCAGCGGAATCGAGAAGCGGCCTTCTCCATCGGTCTCAACCGTGGTGAGGGCCCGGCCATCGCTCTGTTCCAGTGAGACCAGAACTCCAGTCAACGGGACCCCATCCATGGACAGGACGGTGCCCCGAACGGCGCCGGAAGTCAGACTTTGGGCGTGGACCACTCCGACCCCGCCGACCAGGACGAGGCCGACGAGGACCAGAGCGGAAGCCAGGGAACGCCCCGCGCGATTGAGCATGCAGTTCTCCCATTTCGGTACTGGTATCGAAATACTGCGGAGTGGAGGTGCAGGACGGGTGCCACCGGGCCCGGCGCGTCCATCATCGCCCTCAAGACCCCAAAGATGGCGATAGTGTTGCGTAGTGGCAACAGTATGGGCTCTCCCGGCTTGGAGGTGGTTAGGAGCGCCCACCTTGGGACGCAGTGACCAGAGAGGACTCCCGACCGGAGGAGGGTCGTTCAGGCCTTCATGCATCATGGGAAAAGGGGCGCTGTTGCTACAATGCATCGTTTGCGATGCGGTGGCGCAACAGCAACGTTGCTCTTGCGATACTCTCCGGTTGATCGCTCTATGAGCTATAGGCCAGGACGGGGCATCGGGATACCTTGATGGGCCATGCCATCGCTGAGCTTCCGCAAGCGGATTCTGCTGGCCCTGCTCCTCCTCGGCGCCCTGCCGGCCTCGTTGGCCGTCCTCGGCTGGGTGGTGACCGTCCGGACCAGCAATCCGGCCGAGGTCGGACGGGCCGCCTTCGAGGATCTGGGGGCCACTGGCCGAGGCTTGCTGAGGAGCCTCGATACCACCCGGCTGACGTCGGCCGAGCGGGAAGCCCTCCGAACCCACAGCGCCACCCTCAACGCCGCCCTGGCCCGCGCCCAGCGGGCCGAGCTGTTCAGCCGGTGGAAGAGCCTCGGTTGGACCGTCGTGATTGCCTCACTCGGCACGCTGCTCGTCTACCTGGCGATTCTCATGGGCCGCAACCTCAGTCGACAGCTGAGCGCCCCGATCGATGAACTGGTCGGGTGGACCGCCTTCATCCGCCGCCACGAGCCGCTCCCGCCCACCGAGCGGACCGGGGGAGCGCCCGAGTTCGCATCCCTGCGCCAGGCGCTCCGGAACATGGCGGCGGAGCTGTCGTCGGCCCGGAACGCGGAACTCGAAGCCGAGCGGCTGCGGGCGTTCCGCGAGGTCGCCCGGCGAGTGGCGCACGAGATGAAGAACCCGCTCACCCCGGTCCGGCTGGCGGTGCGCCAGCTGTCGCTGAGCGCCACGGCGGATCAGCGGGAGGCGCTCGACGTGCTGATCGCCGAGTCGGGCCGGCTGGAGCAGCTGGCCCGTGAGTTCGCCAACCTGGGCCGGCTGCCGGAGGGGCCATCGGCCGAACTCGACATGGGCGAACTGCTGGGTGAGCTGCTCAAGACCTCCCTCCCGGATACCATGACCTGGCGGCTCCAGGTCGAACCCGGCACGCCATCCGTGCTGGGGCACTATGACCCGCTCCGCCGGGCGCTGGGCAACCTGATTCGGAATGCGGTGGAGGCGTGTGGCGGCCGGGGCCTGTTGGAAGGAGAGGTGGTACGGGAGGGGGACATGGTGCTCGTCTCCCTCGCCGACCACGGCCCCGGGGTGCCGGCGGACAAGCTGGCCCAGATTTTCGAGCCATACTTCACCGACAAGCCGGACGGGACCGGGCTGGGACTCGCCATCGTCAAGCAGGCAGTGGATCTTCACCGCGGCACAATCGCCCTCCGGGAAACCCCGGGAGGCGGGGCCACCTTCGACCTCCGGCTGCCCGCCGCCCTGGAAGGAACCGAGACGGCATGAGTGGACCCATCATGAGTGGACGCATACTGATCGTGGACGATGAGACCAACATCCGCCGGATGCTGGGGGCGCTGCTCCGGGCCGAGGGGTTCGAAGTGGCCGAGGCGCCGGGCGGCAACCAGGCGTTGCTCACGCTGGAGGAGACCCATCCTGACCTGATCCTGCTCGATCTGATGATGCCTCCGGGCCCCAGCGGGTTGGAGACCCTCAGCCGGCTCCGGGAACGGGATCCCAGTGTCCCGGTCATCATGATGAGCGGGAAGGCCCAGCTGAACGACGCGGTCCAGGCCATCAAGCACGGGGCGTTCCAGTTTCTCGAGAAGCCGCTGACCCCCGAGGCGGTCCTGATCACCATCCGCTCGGCCCTGGAGCTCACCCGGGCCCAGGCCGAGAACCGGGCGCTCCGCTCTCAGCTGCCGCCCCCGCAGGAGATGGTGGGTTCGAGCGGGGCGATGGAGCAGGTCCGCGAGCTGATCGCGCAGGTCGCCCCGACCGACGCCCGGATTCTGGTGCTCGGAGATTCGGGCACCGGCAAGGAGCTGGTCGCCCACGCGATTCACCGCTCGAGCCGCCGTGCCCACAAGGCCTTCATCACCGTCAATTGCGCCGCGATTCCCCGCGATCTGGTGGAATCGGAGATGTTCGGCCATGAAAGGGGCGCCTTCACGGGGGCCACGGACCGGCGGCTCGGGCGCTTCGAGCTGGCCGACAACGGCACCCTGTTCCTCGACGAAGTGGGCGACCTGAATCTCGAGGCGCAGGCCAAGCTGCTCCGGGTGCTGGAATCGGGAGAGGTCTCCCGACTCGGATCGGAGCGGACCATGCGGGTCGACGTCCGGGTGATCTCGGCCACCAACCAGCGGCTCGATCAGGCGGTGGCCGCCGGGACCTTCCGGGAGGACCTCTACTTCCGGCTGAACGTCTTCCCGATCGAAGTGGCCCCGCTCCGGGCCCGGCTCAGCGACCTCACCGACCTGGTGGCCCATCTCGCCGCCCGGGCCATGCCCCATGCCCCCCCCACGTTCACCACGGAGGCCATGGAGCTGCTGGCGGCGTATGACTGGCCCGGCAACGTCCGGGAACTGGCCAACGTGGTGGAGCGACTGGCGATCATCAGTGGCCGGGAGGTGGATGCCTCGAATGTCCGCCACGTCCTCCCGAAGATCCATGGCCGCACCGACGGGACCAGGCTCAACCCGTCGGCCGACCCCGGCGCCGACGTGTTCGATCGCTCGCTGTCGAACGTGCTGGACGACTTCGAGCGCTCCCTGATCTCCCGGGCGCTCACCCGCACCAGCGGGAATGTCGCGGAAGCCTCCCGGTTGCTGCAGACCGATCGGGCCAACCTGTACCGCCGGATGAAGCGGCTGGCCATCTCATGAGGCGGCTGGCGCTGCTCGGCGCCCTGCTGCTGGGCGCGGTTCCGCTCGCCGCCCAGGACACGACCGGGGTGTTCGTCATCGACCCGGATGCGCCCCCGATCCAGATCCGGTCCGCGAGCGGACCACCGGCCAGGATCGTGGCGGAGGCGGTGGCCAACTACAACGACTCGACGGCGACCAGGATCTTCGGCGCCTTCACCGTCGCCAGCGGCACCTCCCTCCGGGGCAACGTGGTGGTCTATCGCGGCACCCTTCGGGTGGTCGGCCGGGTCATCGGCCAGATCACGGTCATCAACGGGAACCTGGTGGTGGGACCGCTTGGCACCGTCGAGGGGGATGTCCTGATCCTCGGCGGCCGGCTGCAGGTGGCACCCAGCGGGCGTCACACCGGCTCCGCCCGGACCTATGCGGAGACCGCCTTTGTCTTTCGCACCACGTCCGGCACCCTCGAGATCCGGGAGCAGCCTGCGACCCTGGCCGACCTGGCCACGGCCCGGGCCAGTTTCCAGGCTGGCCCCCTCAAGACCTCGCTCTCGATCGAGACCGGCGAGACCTACAACCGGGTGGAGGGTCTCTCCATTCTGGCCGGTCCGACCTTTACGGTGGCCACCCCCAACCGGGGGGAAGTCCGGGCGGAGTTCCTAGGACTGCTCCGAACCGAGAAGGACAAGACCGAACAACTCCCCACCCTGGGCTGGCGGACCCGAGTGGAGTGGTCCTCCAAGGCCAGGATGTCGGGCGGGATCGGGGTGCGGTGGGAAAACCTCGTGGTCCCGATCGACGACCGGCAGCTGTCCCGCTCCGAGGTCGGCCTGGGGTCCTTCCTGTTCAATCGGGACTACGACGACTATGTCGAGACCTCGGGGATCGAGGGCTATGTCTACTTCCGGCCGGTCCCCGCGCTCCGGCTGGAAGGATCGGCCCGGTCCGACCGCCAGACCACGGTGCCGGCCTCCGACCCGATTTCACTTTTCCCCGACGACGACCCGTGGCGAGCGAACCCACTGGTGGATGACGGCCATTACCGGACCCTCCGGCTCCAGGCCGATGTGGACTCCCGCAACAACGTCCGGACCCCCACCAGTGGCTGGCGGATCCGCGCCTGGTTCGAACACGCCTCAAGCGATGACGTCGCTCCGGTGGCCCTCCCGTCGGAGGTGCGGTCGCCCATCCCGGTCCATCGGCTGTATCGCTACAGCCACGTCGGCTTCGACGTCCGTCACTATGCCCGGATCAACCAGGTCTCGCGAGCGAATCTCCGACTGCTGGGTGGGGGCTGGATCGCCGGCGACCCGCTGCCGATCCAGCAACGGCTCGCGATGGGGGGACCGGGAATCCTGCCCGGCCACGGGTTCCGGAGCCAGACCTGCGCGCCGGCCTCGTTGACGGACCCGTCACAGACGGGCCTCTGCGATCGGTTCCTGGCGGCCCAGGCCGAGGTCCGGTTCCGGATTCCCCTGTCGCTCCGCGACGTGCTCGGCGCCCAGGAATGGCTGCTGCTGGACCGCCTCCTCGGTGGAGACCTGGCTGACCTGGTGCTGTTCGGCGATGCCGGAAAAGCCTGGCTCACCGGGGACGGGCCGGGCCGGGTCCCCAACAACCGGATTCCGACCTTCAGCGAGTGGGCCTACGACGTCGGGCTCGGCATCGACCTGGGTGGACTGGCGGTATTCGTGGCGCAGCCGGTGAACGGACCCGGCGGTGCCCGGCTGACCCTCCGGTTCCAGCGGCGATTCTGATGCGTTCGACGGCACTCCGGCTGGCGGCCACGTTGCTGCTGTTCCTCCCGGGAGGAGCGGCGGCGCAGCAGCAACGGGTGAAATTCGAGATCACCGCGTCGGCCCCGCTCAATGAGGCCGGGGTCCGGCAGCCGGTCCTCAGGACTCCAGGACTGCTCCGCGACAGCCGCTGGCGGGAGGCCATCGAGAATTCCTTCCCGCTCCGACTTCGGCTCCGGGTCGAAATCTGGCGGGTCCGGACCGACTGGTTTGATTCCCAGGAGCGGAACTTCGCGTTCGAGGTGCTGATCCAGTATGAACCCCTGACCGATGAATACTCCCGGACCCTCATCTTCGGGGGCAGCCCGCGGGAGATCCGCCGGTTCACGACGCTGGTGGACCTGGAGCGGAGCCTGGAGCGGGAGAACGTGGTGAACATCCGGCCGGCGGATGTCGGGGAGTACTACTTCAGCGGCAGTCTCCAGATCCAGGTGCTGACCGACGATGAGATGGAGGAGTTGGAGCGGTTCCTTCAAGGGGAGCCGACTCCTCGGGACCGGCAGGATCCGGGACCGTCGATCGGGCGGAGCGCCCGCCGGCTGCTGCTGAGATTTGGTGGATTGCCCTACCAGGAGCTGGAAGCCCGCAGCGAGCGGTTCGAGGTCCGCCCTCCGCCACCCTAACTGCCGATCAGTGCCATCTCCTTCCCCTTGCTGAACGCCCGCAGTGTCGACTCCCCGTAGAACAGCCGGATGTACTTGGCCTGGATGAGGGTCAGCCGCCGCACCGTCC
>CAYINH010000129.1:3008-7553 GCA_964364615.1 uncultured Gemmatimonadaceae bacterium | reverse complement strand
CCGGAACGAGAAGCGGATGCTGCAGGAGGCGGTGGATGCGCTGTTCGACAACGGCCGCCGGTCCAAGGCGATCCGGGGTCGGGGCAAGCGCCCGCTCAAGTCGCTGTCGGACATGCTCAAGGGCAAGCAGGGCCGGTTCCGGCAGAACCTGCTGGGCAAGCGGGTGGACTACTCGGGCCGGTCGGTCATCGTGGTGGGTCCCGAGCTGCGGCTCCACCAGTGTGGTCTCCCCAAGACCATGGCGGTCGAGCTGTTCAAGCCGTTCATCATCCACCAGCTGGTGGAGAAGGGCATCGCCGAGACGGTCAAGCGGGCCAAGAAGATCGTGGAGAAGGAAGGACCGGAGGTGTACGAGATCCTGGAGGAGATCATTCAGGATCATCCGGTGCTCCTCAACCGGGCACCGACGCTGCATCGCCTCGGGATCCAGGCCTTTGAGCCCAAGCTGGTGGAGGGCAAGGCGATCCGGATCCACCCGCTGGTCTGCGCCGCGTTCAACGCCGACTTCGACGGCGACCAGATGGCGGTCCACGTCCCGCTCTCGTTCGAGGCGCAGCTGGAAGCCCGGCTGCTGATGGTCTCCTCGAACAACATCCTCAAGCCGTCCGACGGACGGCCGGTCGCGGAACCGTCGCAGGACATGGTGCTGGGCTGTTACTTCCTGACCAAGCTGCCCTCCGGCTTCGAGGAGCAGTTCCGCAAGGCCGGGCCGCGGTCGGCCGAGCTTCGCGAGGAGCTGTGGGCCAAGGCGCCCCATTTCGGCAGCCTGGCCGAGCTGGAGATGGTGCTGCTGTCCGGGCGGGTCGAGCACCAGAGTGCGATCAAGTTCTGGTTCATCCCCCCGGCCGAGGCCGTGGAGCCCACCCCGCGGTGGATCAAGACCACGGTCGGGCGGGTGCTGTTCAACAACATTCTCCCCCGGAAGGTCGTGGCCGAGCTGGGCTTCCGGGATGAGTTGATGAAGAAGCGGACCCTGTCGGAGCTGGTCCTCCAGAGCTACCTCCGGGCCGGTCTTCGTCCCACGGTGGACTTCCTCGACCGGCTCAAGCGGTTCGGATTCGATTTCGCCACCATGGGTGGGGTGTCGATCGGGATTTCGGACCTCGAGGTCCCGCCCGAGAAGGCCGAGCTGATTGGGGAAGCCGCCAAGCGGGTCGAGCGGTTCCAGCGGGCCTACAACACCGGTCAGATCACCTTTGGTGAGCGGTACAACAAGGTGATCGACGCCTGGACCCACGCCAACAACGACGTGGCCGAGGCGATGATCAATCACATGCGGGAGAGCCGGGGCGGTTTCAATCCGGTCTTCATGATGTTCGACTCCGGCTCCCGGGGCAGCCGGGACCAGATCCGGCAGCTGGCCGGGATGCGCGGCCTGATGGCCAAGCCGCAGAAGAAGCTGACCGGTGGGATCGGGGAAATCATCGAGAGCCCGATCCGGTCGAACTTCCGGGAAGGGCTGTCGGTGCTGGAGTACTTCATCTCGACCCACGGGGCCCGGAAGGGTCTGGCCGACACGGCGCTGAAGACGGCCGATGCCGGGTACCTCACCCGGCGGTTGGTGGACGTGGCACAGGATGTGACGATCACCGAGGAGGATTGCGGCACCGTCTTCGGGCTCGAGATGACGGCCCTCAAGGAGGGCGAGGACGTGATCGAGACGCTGATCGAGCGGGTGCTGGGCAGCGTGGCGGCCGAGGACGTGTACGATCCGCATGAGATCGACGAACACGGCGATCCGAAACTGCTGGTGGCGTCGGGCCGCCTGATCGACGAGGCGGCCTCCATTGCGATGGAGGAGTCGGGCATCGAAAAGGTCCGGATCCGGTCGGTGCTCACCTGTGAGGCCCGGCGCGGGGTCTGCCGGATGTGCTACGGTCGCAACCTGGCCACCATGGACATGGTGGACATGGGCGAGGCGGTCGGCATTCTGGCCGCCCAGTCGATCGGCGAGCCGGGGACCCAGTTGACGCTTCGAACCTTCCACATCGGCGGCACCTCGTCGCGCATCGCGGAAGAAGCCGAGCGGCGCGCCCGGTCGGACGGTCTCGTCAAGTACACCGAGGGACTGGACTGGACCGACATTGCGGTGGAGTACGAGGACGGCACCAGCACCACGGTGCGGATCATCCTCACCCGCGATGACGAATCGGCCGAGGACGAGCAGAAAGAGGGCATCCTGGTGGTCGATCCCAAGGATCCCAAGCGGATCCTGAACCGGTACCCGGTGCCGGAGGGCGCCCTGCTGCACGTGTCCGAAGGTGATCTGGTCACCCGGGGGGACAGTGAGCGTCGGGCGACGGTGCTCTACACCTGGGACCCGTACAACGATCCCAGTATCGTCAAGCTCGACGGGACCCTGCGGTGGAAGGACCTGGTGCCGGGCGTCACGCTCCGCGAGGAGCTCGACGAAGGGACCGGTCTCCGCTCCATCGTGGTCACCGCGGACCCGGACCGGGAGCTGCACCCCTCGGTGCTGGTCTATGCGGCCAACCGGAAGGACCCCCAGGAGTACACCCTGGCGGAGGGTTCCCGGATCATCTTCGGCTCCCCCAGCGACACGGTGAGCCGGGCGATGGAAGTCCCCGACCGGTCCAACCCCTGGTCGAACAAGTTCCACGTCGACGAGTTCCCGATCACCGAAGCGTGGCCCAGCCGGTCCAAGAAGGACGCCAAGGACAAGACGGTCTTCCTGTCCGAGCGGGTCAAGGTCGTCCGGGGCGTCACGGTTACCAAGATTCCCCGGCAGGCGTACAAGACCCGGGACATCACCGGTGGTCTGCCGCGGGTGGCGGAGCTGTTCGAAGCCCGGAGGCCGAAGGATCCGGCCACCATCTCCGAGATCGACGGCATGGTCAAGTTCGGGGACATCAAGCGCGGCAAGCGGGAAATCTTCGTCTACCCGACCGGCGCCGACCACCAGGTGATCGAGGCCACCGAGGCCCAGGTCTATGAGGTGCCGGCCGGCAAGCACCTCCGGGTCCACGAGGGCGATCGGGTCCGGGCCGGCGACCGGCTCACCGAAGGTCCGGTCAATCCGCACGACATTCTCCGGATCAAGGGCCCCCGGGCGGTGCAGGAGTATCTGCTCAACGAGGTCCAGGAAGTCTACCGGCTGCAGGGCGTCCGGATCGCCGACAAGCACATCGGGGTGATCGTCCGGCAGATGCTGCAGAAGGTCCGGGTGGTGGATCCGGGCGAGACCGGGTTCCTGGAGGCCGAGTCGGTGGACAAACTCAGCTTCTATGAGGAGAACCAGCGGGTCCTCAAGCGGAAGGCCAGTCCGGCCACCGCCGAACCGGTCCTGCTGGGGATCACCAAGGCCAGCCTCACGACCCAGTCGTTCATCTCGGCGGCCTCCTTCCAGGAGACCACCAGGGTGCTGACCGATGCCGCGATCCGCGGAGCCAAGGACGAACTCCGGGGCCTCAAGGAGAACATCATCATCGGCCATCTGATTCCGGCCGGGACCGGGCACTACCGCTACGTCGATCTGGAGATCGAGCCGCCCGCCGGGTTCGAGCCCCCGCCGCCCTCAGCGGTGGTGGAACTGGAGCCTGCGGTGACCGCCGCCGTGACCGCGGAGATCGAGGCGCTGTAATTCCTCGGCTTCACGTCTGACATGACCAGCGCCCGGGATTGCTCCCGGGCGCTGCGTCGTTCACGGACTCGGAGGGGCCGCCGGGGGAGTTCAGCGGAAGATGACCCGTTCGATCCGGCCCTGCCGGTTGATGCCGTAGAACGGTCCCTCGAGGGGCACCTCGTTCAACCGGAACTTCTCGGTCGCACCCAGTCGAAGGAGGAAGGCCGGCAGAGCATACGGGTCGCCCACCGCATCATTGACCAGGTACCCCATGTCCCGCATGGCCGTGATGGTCACGGCGCTCAGCGGGTTGGGAATACCAGGCGCCTCGATGAAGCCGGTCATCAGTTCATTGTCGAAGGTCGTCTCCCGCCAGTGCGAGAAGGCGGTTCCGGGTCCGCCGGTGTTCTCGACCGGGACGGCCTTTCCCGGCCAGATCCCCGGGAGCGCCGCCATCGCGAAGGCTCCCTGGGCCGTCGGACCGGTGAAGTTCGGGTCGCCGCCCCCGTGGTCGGTCACCAGGTTGAAGAACGACGGGGCCCACAGGACCCCCATCCCCAGGACGTGTCCCATTTCATGAACGATGACCGCCTCGAGTCGGCCGGTGGTTTCGAGGCTCGCCAGGTCAGCGGTATCGAACCGCATCCGGCCGACCAGCGGGAACAACTCGGGGGTGCGCCAGACGCAGAAGCCGGCCGACCCGAGGACGCCGCCAACACCGTCGATCTCCACCAGGTCGACGTAGATCACCAGGTCGTCAATCGTCTCGTTCAAGGCGGGATAACAACCCGACGACGAGGCCGGGAGTACCACCGGAGTGTCCGGGACATCGCCCAGGATGATCTGGGTCCAACGGGCGGCGGCAGTGGTAAACGCCGCTTCCTGGGCCGCGGTCGGGGTGGTCCGGAACCGGACCTCGATCTGGAACTCCGGCGGCGGCAGGGGTCCGGCGCTTGCGGTGA
>CAYINH010000129.1:0-2998 GCA_964364615.1 uncultured Gemmatimonadaceae bacterium | reverse complement strand
TCAGCGGATTTCGTCCATCGGGACAAAGAGCGCCGGCACGTCAAGCTCATCGGCTGTGAGGGAGCCGTGGTTGGCGACGGAAAATCTCAAAGATTTTTCCTCCTTGGGAGGCACAAACTCGACCCGTAGTTTAGTGCCGGGGTGCAAGAGGAGCGTGTAATCGCCGAGTCGGTGGGCATGCGGCGGCAGGGGTCCGGCGCTTGCGGTGAAGCTGATCGAAGGCACCCCCACAGTGGAGGCTTGCAGGGTCTGGCTGGCCGCGGCCCCGCCCAGCCGCCAGGCCCCGACCGCCACCCGGCCGTCGTAGTTGGTCAGCCCGCTGGTACCGGCCACCTGCCCGCCCCCGCCGGTGACTGCGAAGGTGACGCTCTGGCCGCCAACCGGATTGCCCACCGCATCGGTCAGTCGGACCTCGGGCAGCGCCGCCAGGAAGTTGCCCAGGAACCCACTCAGGGCGATGGGGCTCGCGGCGACCATGCTGGTGGCCACCGCGGGGACGCCCTGGGCCGCGAACGCCACAGTGGGAACCCCGGGGACGATCGCAGTGAGAACATTGGGACCGGCGGTCACCCCCAGCACCCAGCCGCCGACCTGGGCGATTCCTGCCACGTTGCTCGTGACATTGGCCGCCCCGAGGACGGAGCCACCTCCGGAGCCGACCTGGAAGACGACCTGGACGCCCGGCAGCGGGTTCCCCTGTCCATCGAGTGCGACGACCGAGGGGCGGATCGGGGTCAGGGTCCCGGCGTTGACGGTCTGGTTGTCCCCCTGGGCGGCGATCACCACCGCCGGAATCCCGGTCCCGAGAAACTGAGTCGCCAACGCCCCGGCGGTGACCGAGAGGGTGTTCGACCCGGCGGACGGACCCAGGGTCCAGCTGCCCAGGGTGGCAGCCCCGGCGGCATCCGTCACCTGGGTGCCACCGGTGACCACTCCGCCGCCCAGGGCCACCGCAAAGGTGACCGTGAGCCCGGCGATCGGGTTGTTGAAGGCGTCGGCCACCATGACCTTGGGCCGGATGGCGACTGCGGTTCCAACCACCGCGAACTGGGAATTGCCCGCCTGGGGGCTCAGCAGGGCCGGTCCGCCGACCGTCCCGACCGCGGAGACCGACGCGCTGATGCCGGTGCCGACGGAGACCCCGAGCTGCTGGTTGCCGACGGTCCCGCCGAGGGACCAGGTCACCGAGGTCGCCCCGGTGGCGTCGGTGATCGCGGTGCTCCGGTTCACCGATCCGCCGCCCGAGGTGACCGTGAAGCTCACCGGGCTGCTGGCCAGCCCGCCGCCTTTGGAACTGGTCACCTGGATCACGATCGGCTGGGGCAGGGTGCCACCGACGGGGCCACTCTGATTTCCTCCACTCAGGACCACGATGCCGGTGGCCGCCGGTGGCTCGGAGGGCCCACCCCCACAGGCAAGCGCGAGGGCGAGGGGAATCCATGACGCAAGTCGCATGCGGGAGAGGCTCATGATCGCCGGGCTGAAGACGAGGAATGTGAGGGAGACGAGTGAGGGACGGAAAAAGTTACCTGAGGAGAGATCGGATTGGCAGTCGGGGGCCCGCTTCGCAACTCGTGCCGATCATAACACGTTGATTTCTAGGGAGTTGCGCCGATGGCTCCGGCGTTGCCTCCGTCCTGGTGGAGCGGGGAGCCCACCCGCTAACTTCGTGCTGGGGCGCGACTTGACCGGCGGTACGGCTCCGGGTATGTTTCGAGTCTGCCATCGAACGGCACTAATCGGGGATTTACTGGCCCACTTGGGCAGGATCGAGAACGCAAGCACGCATGCCGACCATCAATCAGCTCGTCCGCCAGGGTCGCAAGGCTCCGGTGTCCAAAGGCAAGACCCCGGCGCTGAAGCGGAATCCGTTCAAGCGCGGGGTCTGCACCCGGGTGTATACCACCACTCCGAAGAAGCCGAACTCGGCCCTCCGCAAGGTGGCCAAGGTCCGGCTGACGAACGGGTTCGAGGTCATCGCCTACATCCCGGGCGAGGGACACAACCTCCAGGAGCACTCGATCGTGCTGATTCGGGGCGGCCGGGTGAAGGACCTGCCAGGCGTGCGATACCACATTGTCCGGGGCTCGCTCGACTCGGCCGGCGTCAGCGGTCGTCGGCGGAGCCGGTCCAAGTACGGTGCCAAGGCGCCCAAGGCGGATGGGGGTAAGAAGTGAGCCGTCGCGCGCGGGCCGTCAAGCGGCTGGTTCCCCCCGATCCGCGGTATGACAGCCAGACCGTCTCGAAGTTCGTCAACATCCTGATGCTGGATGGCAAGAAGGGTCTGTCCGAGCGGATTTTCTACGACGCGATGGATCTGATCGAGCAGCGGACCAGTCAGCCCGGGGTGACGGTGTTCAAGCAGGCCGTGGCCAACGCCAAGCCGGCCGTCGAGGTCAAGAGCCGCCGGGTGGGTGGCGCGTCGCTGCAGGTGCCGGTAGAGGTGCGACCCGAGCGGCGCACGGCGCTGGCGATGCGCTGGCTGATCTCCTACTCCCGGGCCCGGACCGAGAAGTCGATGGCCGATCGGCTGGCGGCAGAGTTGATCCTGGCGTCGCGGGGCGAGGGCAACACCATCAAGAAGAAGGAAGACACGCACCGGATGGCGGAAGCCAACCGCGCGTTCTCCCATTATCGCTGGTAGCAGGACACATCGGGGTACGTGACGGCGGAAGGGTCCGCCGCCACCTCTGCTCTTCTGGACCGAACGCGTAGGATCCTCCTGGGAGGGTCCCCGCCGCGGGCTCAGGCCCGGGCGTGGCGCGGAGCGAAACCACCTCGTACGCGAGGGTCGGTCGCCCCGCTTTTGTGTTTACTAGACGGAAGAAGAATGGCACGACACACACCGCTCGATCGCTATCGGAATATCGGCATCATGGCCCACATTGATGCCGGTAAGACGACTACGACCGAGCGCATCCTGTATTACACCGGGAAGAACTACAAGATCGGTGAAGTCCATGATGGCGCGGCCACCATGGACTGGATGGATCAGGAG
>CAYINH010000128.1:0-7562 GCA_964364615.1 uncultured Gemmatimonadaceae bacterium | reverse complement strand
GTCGCTTGAGCGAGGGATCGGCCTGGTGCAGCGCGCCCTGCTCCAGGTCATAGCGTCCCGCGCCGATCCACTTGTAGTAGCTCTCGACCCGCCCAGTGATGCGCGGTGAGATGATCCCCGTTGGAAGCTCCAACGCCCCGCCAGAGGCCGTGGGGTTCGACTCCGAGCGCGGCAGCGTCGCCCAGGGCGTGCTCGACCTGATTCAGGCCAGCGCCGTGCCGGTGAACATGGTCGGGCTGCTGGTCGCGCTTCCCAACACCCAGCTCACGCGCCGCCTGGCCGCCGAGGGCCGGCTGATGCCCGACTTCGATGTCGCGCCGGATGATGTCGGCGACCAGTGTACCGCGGGCCTCAACTTCGAAACCCGCCGTCCCAAGCCCGACATCCTGCGCGACTATCGCCGCATCATCGCCGAAAGCTACGCCCCCGCGGCCTACTTTGCCCGAGTGCGCAGCGTGGGGGCTACCCTGGATTGCTCCAAGAAACGGATGCGGTTACCGCCCCGGTACTTGCTGCGTGACCTTAAGGGCCTGTCGCGGCTGATTTGGCGGATGGGCGTGCGGCGGTCCTACCGGGCGGAGTTCTGGAAGACGCTCGCGATCTGCGGCACCAGGAACCCGCGCGGCCTGCGCTACGCCATCGCCCTGATGGCGCTCTACCTGCACTTCGGTGACTTCCGCGACTATCTGCTGGCGCGGCTCGATCGGGAGTACACCCAGTGGAACGTGGAACCGGTTCCCGACCCCGCCCCTGGGGTGTTCGCCGCCGTGGGGGACTGACGGGCCGGAGTGGTGGCCCTGATCCTGCACGGGCACGCTTGGGGTTTCTTCCTCCCACCCGTGCCCGGAGGTTGTCGTGTCCCTTGCCAAGTGCTTGGTTCCCTTCGCGTTAGTCGCCACAGCGTGCGCGGGCGGTGACAGCAACACCGACCCCAACCCGCTTCCCAGCGTGCTCCTGATCCAGGGCTCCGACATGGGGGCCAAGTTCCAGAATATCGACATTTTGCGAGGCACCACCAGCGTGACCGGCGCCATGGTCACGGTCAACGGCGTGACCATGCCGGAGACCAATCCCGGACGCTACCAGGGCCAGCTCCCGAGCTTCCTGCCACCCGGTGCCGCTGTGGTGCTGCAGGTGGTCGCGGGTACCCTTGCCGCCACCGGTCAGACCACCGTGCCCCAGGAAGTGACGGTAGTGGCGCCGACGTCCGGCGCGACCTTCACCCGCGGCAACCCCATCAGCGTCACCTGGACCTCGTCGGGAAACCCGGATCGTTTCCTGATCGGTCTGCAATGGTTCTCCAACGGCGTGGGCAGCGGTCACCAGGTGAGTGTGGCCGGCTCGCTGCGGGCGGGCTCCATCCCCACCACCACCGTCCCCGCGAACGCAACCAGTCTGGAACTGTTCGTCTTTGCCTATGGCGACGGGACCTTCACCGGCGCGGCGGACCCCGCCTCGCGGATGAGCCTCCGGCAAGCCTCGGTGCAGGTCCCCGTCAGCTTCGCACCTTGAACGTACGGCGTCCCGGTGGTTCAACCCAGCCCAAGCGCATCTCACGTCGGCCGCCACACCACCTGCTCGATGGCCTCCCGTGGAATCCCGAGTGCCAGTGGTCGGTCATGGTGGGCTCCTCAATTCAGAAGGTGACGGAGTAGGTCATCCGGAGCATCAGCTCGTTCTTCGGAGCGGCCGCCGTACCCACCGCATCGTAGAAGACGTACTGGAAGTTTGGAATGAGATGCACCCGCTTGTCCAGCGCGATGTCCATGCCCGCCATCAACAGGTTTGACCTGGCGGTCGGGTCGAAGGTCAGATAGGGGATCTTCGCTCCATCGGGATTCGGGTCGGCCATGCGATCGAACCGGCCCAGGAGCGAGACTGTTTCGCTCGCCTTGATGACCAGGTAGCCGGAATAGACCTCGAGGTCGAGGGCGGGGGCGTTGGTGACCTCCCGGTGCTGGCGTGCCACCAGGCCGCCGACCCGTCCCCACGAGCCGGAATAGCCCGCGAAGGCCTGCAGGTTGTTCCGGTCGGTATCGCCGGGGCGGTCGTCGAAGTCGGCGTAGACCTCGAGCACCAGGCCCTTGGTGGGATAGACGCTCAGCGCCCCCATCGCCTTCTTGCCCTCGTTGATGTCGTTGTTGACGTCGTCTCCATTGCCGAGCGCAACGTGATAGCGGACCTTGCCCGCCCCATCGAACCGACCCTTGGCGCTCAGGCCAAGATCCCTGGAGCTTCCCAGCCGCTGCAGGTCCAGCGGTGTCTTCTCGACGTCGCGGTACCCCCAATGACCTTCCACCAGCTCCCAAGTCGGCGAACTGATGATCCCGAGGTAGATCTGCTGGTCACCGGTGGTATACCGGAGGTAGAGGTCCTTGACGAACGGGGTGACCTTGCTCGCCGTCTTGAAATCACCTGAGCTGTTCCCCTCGAACCGGACCCTGAACTGGAAGTCCTTGGCAAGCTTGGAGTCAAACGTGAGGTAGAACCGGCGCAGCCAGATACCGTTGGCTCCCTTCAGGGTGGGGTCCCCGTTCTGCGCCATCAGATAGATGTCCCCGAAGGCGAGGCCGCTGATTGTGGTGCGCTTGATCCAGTCGGGGAGCTCTTGGGCCATGGCGGTGGGGGCAACGCAGAGGGCGAGACCGATCGAGGCGATGAGACGATGGGCAGACATGTATGGCGCTCCGACTTCCATGTGAATGGTAGGGCCCGGGTGTGTCCCGGATGCCACCCGGTTTACCCGGGGCTGACCGGTGGATTGGCGGCGGAATCACATCCACCCGCTCGCCATCGATGGTAATATCCTCCGCGCCGGTCGCCCAGTGGCAACTATCTCCGGGGTTGCTGTGTCCAGCGTTCATGAAGATCAGTGCGATACGACCAGGAGGTTCTCGATTTCCTGGAGGCTGGCCTCCACCGGCTTCAGCTTGACGGAAGGGTTAGTTTCCAGGCCTCTCCCTCGGGAAGCGCCCATGACTCCACCGTCAGACAAGTCCCGCGGCGTTGCCTTCGCCCTCGCCGTCCTGCTCGGCTGGGCCGGCGCGCACCGATTCTACGTGGGCAAGGTGGGCACCGGCCTGCTGATGCTGTGCACCTTGGGCGGGCTGGGTGTCTGGTACCTGTACGACACCATTCTCGTTGCGGCGGGCAGCTTCCGCGATGTGGATGGCCGGCGGCTCTCCCGGTGGGACGTGGAGGGCACCGCCGTTCCGGGCGAGCTGACCCAGGACATGCTGGACGAGATGGACCACCTCCGTCGGGAAGTGTCCGAACTCTCGGAGCGGGTCGACTTTGCCGAGCGCCTGTTGCTCAAATCGGGCCGCCAGGAGGCCTCCGATTCGGACCCGCGCTGACCGGTCGACCACCAATGGAGCTGTGATGAATCTTCGCCGTGGCATCCTGACGATCGGGTGGCTGGGTGCGATGCTGCCACTGGGTCCGGCGGCTCGGTCGCTCAGTGCGCAGTCGTTTCGCGATCTCCGGCCGCGGCCCTATCCCGCCTTCGAGAGCCCCGACTTCCGTCGTGCGGTTGCCCGGGGCACCCGGACCCGCACCGGCCAGCCCGGCCCGTCCTACTGGCAGCAGAGGGCCGAGTACGATCTTGCTGCCCTACTGGATCCCGTCACCCGCCGGCTCGACGGTCGGGGCACCGTGCGCTACCACAACAATTCCCCCGACACCCTCGGCACCATCTTCTTCCATCTCCATCAGAACCTGTTCGCCCCGGGTGAGGTGAGGAACCGGGTGGTACCGATCACCGGCGGGATGTCACTCACCCGGGTGGTGGCCCAGAATCGCCCCCTGTCCGACACCGCCGGTCCAGGATCCGGATACCAGATTGAGGGAACTCGGTTGGCGGTCCGGTTGCCGACCCCCCTCGCGCCGGGAGCCATCGCCGAGTTCGAGTTCGCCTGGGAGTTCCAGGTCGCGCCCGATGGCGGCCCTCGAGGGGGCGATGACGGCGAAGTGCTGTTCATCAGCTACTGGTACCCCCAGCTCGCGGTCTACGACGATCTCTCCGGGTGGCAGGTCGACCCGTACCTGGGGAACGCCGAGTTCTACATGGGGTTCGCCGACTACCGTGTTGCCCTGACGGTTCCCGAGGGATGGCTGATCGGGGCCACCGGAGTGCTGGCCAATGCCGACAGCATCCTCACACCGGTCGTTCGGGAGCGACTGGCCAAGGCGTCGCTGGGGGGAGACCCGGTGGCGATCGTGACCGAGGCTGAGCGCGGCCCGGGCCGCGCGACGGGCCGAGGGAGGGACGGCACCCTGACCTGGCGGTTCGGTGCCACTGGAGTGCGCGACTTCGCCTTTGGCACTTCGGCAGACTACCTGTGGGATGCCACGGTGGCGGGGGTGGGTGATCGGAACGGTGATCGGGTGGAGGAGAAGTCGATGATCCACACCCTCTATCGGCCGGGTCGGCGGGCCTGGGCCTGGAATCAGTCGGCGATCTACGCCCGTCACTCGATCGAGTTCCTGTCCCGTCTGCTGTGGCCCTATCCGTGGGACCAGGCCTCCGCAGTGGATGGCGTGACATCATGCTCCGGCATGGAATACCCGATGATCACCTGCATCGGCGGCTCGCGAGACACCCTGAGTCTCTATTCCGTCACGGTGCACGAGCTGGCCCACATGTGGTTTCCGATGCAGGTGGGGTCCGATGAGAAGCGCTACTCCTGGATGGACGAGGGGGTGACACGCTACAACCAGGCCCTGGGGATGCGGGATTTCTTTCCGAACTATGACCGGGAGGCCATCACCCGGGAGAGCTACCTCGAATTTGCCCGGACCGGGGACGAAGTCGAGCTGATGCGGCACGGCGACCAGTACCCGTATGACAGTCGTGCCTTCGGAGTGGCCAGCTACGACAAGATGGCCACCAACATGGTCACCCTCCGGGGCATGATTGGTCAGCAGCGATTCATGGCCGGTCTCCGGGAGTACGGGCGCCGATGGGCCGGCAAGCACCCCGCCCCCTGGGACCTCTTCCATACCTTCAACGAGGCGGCCGGCCAGGATCTCTGGTGGTTCTGGCGGACCTGGTGGTGGGAGACCTGGACCCTCGATCAGGCGGTGGCCGAGGTAACGGTGCGAGGAGACTCCACCACCATCGTGATCGAAGATCGGGGACTGGCGCCGATGCCGGTCCGGTTGGCCGTTCGATGGCCCGGGGGTGGGACCCAGCGCTATGAGATTCCGGTGGAGGTCTGGCTGTCGGGCGCCCGGCGCTACGAGTTGACGATCCCCTCACCGGTGGCCAGTGTGGAGATCGACCCCGAGCATCTGTTTCCCGACATCGACCGGCGCAACAATCTGTGGCGGGGAATGTGACCTGCTGGCGGCTGACGGCCGGCGTGGTCCTGGTGGGCTGCCTGGCGTGTACTCCGGCTGGCCGCCCCGCTGACGAGAGTCTACCCGTTGCTTCTGAAGGAGGTACCGTGGACCAGGCCCAGCATGACCGGCGGATCGACTATATCGAGATCCCGGTGCTCGAGGTCGCCAGGGCCCGGGAGTTCTACCAGACCCTGTTCGGCTGGAAGTTCACCGACTACGGCCCCGACTATTCCAGCTTCGAAGACGGACGGATCGCCGGTGGCCTCCGACTGGAGGCGAACCATCCCGGCAATGGAATCCTGGTGGTGCTCTTCGCGGTGGATCTGGAAGCGATGGTTCCGCGGGTGGTCGCGGCCGGCGGGCGAATTGTGCGGGAGACCTTCGATTTTCCGGGCGGCCGCCGATTCCACTTCATGGATCCGGAAGGCAACGAGCTGGCGATCTGGACCGATCAGCCCGCCGCGCCCTGAGCTACTGCCCCAGCAGCACCCGGCCGACCAGCCTTCCCGTCACCGCGTCGGCCGGCGTCGCGTAGACCTCGCCGCTCAGGGTCCACCGGGCAGCGGCGACCCAGGTTGCGCCACCGAACACCGTCCCCCGGGTCAGATCGACGATCACCCGCCGGCCATCGTGTGACCCCTGCCGGTTGGTGAAGTTGACCTGGAACCGCGGCGCCAGGTGCGAGTAGCCGACCCCGAGGTAGGGCCGGAATTTCCCCGCGGCCAGAGCGGCCGACAGGATGCCTTCCACCCCGAGAATGTTCGGCCGGTACCGGTCATCCGATCGGGTACCCTGATAACACTCGCTGCCCGGGTCCGCGAGCGCTTCGTCGGGGCAGGTGATCGGGGCCTTGATCGACCCCACGGTCGCGTGCGCTCTGACGGTGCCGGTGAGGATTGAGCCGAGCGCGGTCGGGCGCTGCAGGGCCAATCCAAACAGGTTGGCCTTGACGCCGTCGACCCGGACCGGAGGAAGCCAACTGGCGTCAAGCTGGACTCCGCCTGGCAGGTCGACTGCGATCCGCGGTCGAACCAGGACGGCCAGGAGGTTGGCGTGCTCCGGTCCCTTGCCCGGTCGGCAGATGGTCGGGGTCGCGGTAACGTCGTCCACCTTCGGGACCGTACTCAGCTCAAGGCCCACCCGTGCCCGGTGGCTGCCCGGGGCTTCGCCCACGGAATAGGCCAACGCCACCGATTTCATCGCGAACACCTTGGCCTCATTGCTGGCGGGGCCCGGGTAGCAGTCGTCCTGGGCGGCCAGTTGACCCGGCAGCCAGCAGCCGGCGAGGAGGAGGAGTCTGGTTCTGGTCATTGAACAATCACCTGGCCTCGCATGGAGCCGCTGGTGGCGGTGGCGTGGACGGAGCAGAAGAAGCCGTAGGTCCCGGCGACCGGAAAGATCTGCTCAACGCTGGAGGGGCCGTCCCGGACCACCGGGGCGTTGGGAATCGTGCCCGGTGCGATCGGAATCAGGTTGTGATCGCGGGATCCCGAGAGCCACTGGAAGAGGACGGTTCCGCCCCGGTTGATGGTCACCAGGTTGGGTTCAAAGAGGTTGTTGACCACCTGGACGGTGACGAATTGACCGGGAATGACCGCCGAGGCGCTGAAGATTCTTGGAGAGCCGTCGACTCCCGTGGCCGTGGCCTGAACGACCCGGCCTCCGGCCGTACTCCCCAAGGTCAGCCTGGTCTCGGCAATCCCGGAGGCATCGGTCGTCGAGTTGGGGGGGGACAGGCTGCCGCTGCCGGTCACCAGGCTCCAGTTGATCGTCCGGCCCGCTACGGGCACACCGCTCTGGGTGATGGCGACGCGAAACGGGGCCGGGAGCGGAGCTCCTGGGGCACCGGACTGACCATCGCCGCTCGGGTTGGCGAAGGTCAGCGTGATGGTGCCCGGAGGTGGTGGGTCGATCCCGCCCGCTCCCCCGCAGGCCAGCAGAGACAGGCCGGCCATGGCCAGAATAGTGGGCAGCTGAATGCTCATGGGTTCTCTGGGGACGTTTCACCCCCAGCGACGACGCACCCGCCTAGCGCGAGCCGGCTCCGCTGTCGGGCCGCTGGGCCGAGACCAGCTTCGTCGCCAACTGGGCGGCTCGTTCCGCTCCGGCCCGGTGGAGTCGGTATCCGAATCTCGCCCGGAGGAAGCCGCCGAGCGCGGATGGCAGCGGCCGCCAGGAGTCACGGTCCGCGGTGAGCCCATCGAGGAGCGCCTCGACCC
>CAYINH010000127.1:0-7563 GCA_964364615.1 uncultured Gemmatimonadaceae bacterium | reverse complement strand
GCTGGTAACCCCTGGTCTGCTCCTGAGGGGCGAACGGGTGCAGGGCGCCGAACTCGGGCCAGGTCACCGGCTCCATCTGCGCGGTCGCGTTGAGCTTCATCGTGCAGCTGCCGAGCGGGATCATCGCGGAGTTGAGCGAGAGGTCCCGCGACTCCAGCCGGTGGAGGTAGCGGAGCATCTCGGTCTCGCTCCGGTAGCGATGGAAGACCGGGTGGGTCATGAACGCGCTGGTCCGCCGCATCCCCTGCGGAATGGCCGAGTCGGCCGGTTCGATGGCCGGGGCCGAGCTGCCGGCGGTGAAGGCCGCCACCAGATCGCCGATGTCGCCGGCGGTCGTCGTCTCATCCAGGGTGATCCCGATCGCGGTCTCCGAGACCGGGCGGAGGTTGATGCGCCGGCTCCGGGCCTCGGCGTGGATCGCGTCGGTGCGGGCACCGGTCTCGACCGTCAGGGTGTCGAAGAAGGCCTCGTGCCGGAGGGTGTGGCCTGCCGCCCCGAGGGCCCTGGCCAGCGCCGAGGTCCCGCGGTGCACCCGCTCGGCGATAGCCCGGATGCCTTCGGGCCCATGGTACACCCCGTACATTCCGGCAATCACCGCGAGCAGCACCTGGGCGGTGCACACGTTGCTGGTGGCCCGCTCCCGGCGGATGTGTTGCTCCCGGGTCTGCAGTGCCATGCGCAGGGCGGGCCGTCCATCCCGGTCGCGGGACACTCCGATCAGCCGGCCGGGAAGATTGCGCTTGTACTCATCGCGGGTGGCAAAGAAGGCGGCGTGGGGGCCGCCGTAGCCCAGCGGCACCCCGAAGCGCTGCGAATTCCCGACCACCACGTCGGCGCCCCACTCTCCCGGAGGTGCGATGAGCACCAGGGCGAGCAGATCCGCGGCCACCGTGACGATCGCCTTGGCGGCGTGCGCCCGGTCGACCACCGGTCGGTAGTCAGGAAGACCACCGTCGCTCCGCGGGTACTGGAGCAGTGCGCCGATGATCTCGCCACCGAAGCTGAACTCCGCGGGGTTTCCGACCTGGAGCTTGACACCGCGGGCCTCGGCGCGGGTCCGGACCACGGCGATGGTCTGGGGATGGCACTGCTCGTCCACCAGGTAGACCGGATGGTCCGTCTGCGGGCCCTGAGCCATGGTAAGACTCATCGCCTCCGCCGCCGCGGTGCCTTCGTCAAGCAGTGAGGCGTTAGCAACCGGCAGGCCGGTCAGGTCGGCCACCATGGTCTGGAAGTTGAGCAGCGCTTCCAGCCGACCCTGCGCGATCTCGGGCTGATACGGGGTGTAGGCGGTGTACCAGCCGGGGTTTTCCAGGATGTTCCGGAGAATCACGCCGGGGGTAATGCTGTTGGCGTACCCCATGCCGATCCAGGAGCGGTAGACCTGGTTTTGGGAGGCCAGCTGGCGCAGCTCCTCCAGCGCTTCGGCCTCCGAGCGGGCCGCCGGCAGGGCCAGTGGGGCCCCGGACCGAATCGCCTTCGGGACCACGGCGTCGATCAGGGCCTCCAGGGAATCGAACCCCAGGGTGCCAAGCATGGCGGTCACGTCGTCCGGCCGGGGACCAAGGTGGCGGTCGGCGAAGGTGAGGGCGGGAGAGGGCAGCGAGGTCATGGGCGGGGATACTCCACCGAACTGGGGAAAGAACGCAAAATGCCCCGGGCGGTTGTCCCGGGGCACGCGATGGATCGAAGCACCACCGGGGTCATCCGCCGATGTGGGCCCGATAGGCGTCTGCCGTCAGCAGTCCCGAAAGATCGGCGACATTGATCTTCAACTGGATCATCCAGCCGGCCCCGTACGGGTCGCTGTTGACGACCGCGGGATCCGCGTCGAGCGCGGTGTTGACCTCCACCACCACGCCGGCCACGGGAGCGAACAGGTCGGCCACCGCCTTGACGGCCTCGATGGTGCCAAACGCCTGGTGGGCCGTGAATTCGTCGCCGACCTTGGGGAGGTTGATGAACACCACATCACCCAGTTCGCCCTGGGCGTAGTCGGTGATGCCGATGGTGACGACGTTCGCATCGCCGTCGGTCCGGATGTATTCGTGGTCGTCGGTGTAGAGCAGGTCATCGGGGACGGTGGCCACCGGGACTCCTTGTTGGTCAGGCGGCTAGAGGATAGACGCTGGTGGGGTCGGGGTCAAGCGGTACCGGTGGCATGGGCCCCGATCGTGGTCCAGGCGGTCCGGGCCCGTCGCTCGAGGGCCGCGAGGTCGCCGTCGTTGTCGATCACCAGATCGCTGGCCTCCCGTTTCCGGTCACTGGGCCATTGGGCCGCGATCATCCGGTCGGCCTGCTCGGCGGAGAGCCCCCGGTCCCGGATCAGCCGCTCACGGCGGAGTGCGACCGGGGCGTCCACCAGTACGACCAGATCGAACCTGGTGGGATCACCGGCCTCGAACAGGAGGGGAATGTCGTGGACCGCGATGGTGGCTCCCTCCGCCCGTGCCACCGCTTCGAGTTCCTCCCGGCGGGCGTGCACGGCAGGATGGACGATCCGGTTGAGCTGGTCGAGCGCGACCGGGTCGCCGAAGACGCGGGTCCGGAGGGCGGGGCGATCCAGGGTGCCGTCGGGCGCGACGACTCCGGGGCCGAAGGCGTCGACGATCTGCTGGAAGACCGGGGTGCCTGGCCGCTGCAGCTCGCGCACCATCTGATCGGCGTCGGTGACCCAGGCGCCCCACCGGCGGAACAGCTGGGCCACGGTGGACTTGCCGGCCGCCACGTTGCCGGTCAGGGCCACGTTCAGCATGATGGTGACGGGGCCCCAGGCTAGAGCAGGGTGGTCTGCTCCGCGTCGGGTCGGGGGACGCGGTGGCAGTGGCGGCAGCGGGCTTCATAGGACTCTCGGCCCCCCACCTGGATGATTGGAGCGTCGTACGGCGCCGGCCGGCCGTCGACCAGGCGCTGGTTGCGGCAGGCCAGTTCCCCGCAGACCATGCAGATGGCGCGCAGCTTGTCCACCGACTCCGCAATCGCCATCAGATCGGCCATCGGGCCAAATGGTTCGCCCCGGAAATCGGTGTCGGTTCCCGCCAGAATCACCCGGGTCCCCCGGTTGGCGAGGGCGGTGGCGACGGCCACAATGCCGGAGTCAAGGAACTGCACTTCGTCAACCGCGATGATCTCGGTCTCCGGCCGGATCAGCCCCATCAGTTCGGCCGCGCTGCCGATCGGGATCGCGTCGGAACTGCGACCGTCGTGGCTGGCGACGGCCTCCCGGCCTGCATAGCGCTCATCGAGGTGGGACTTGAAGGTCTGGACGTAGCGGCGGGCGATGACGGCGCGGCGGACCCGGCGCATGAGCTCTTCGCTCTTGCCGCTGAACATCACCCCGGCAATGATCTCGATCGCGCCCGGCCTGGGCCCATGGAACATGGCGGTCGGCTACCGGCGGGGGCGGCCCCGGGGTGCCGGGCGCTCGGTGGGCCGGGCCTCGTCAACCTTCGCGATCAGTCGACGTCGACGAACGGTCCGTCCGGTGATGGCACTGGCGATCCGGGTTGCCTCTTCCGCCGGAACCTCGATCAGACTGAAGGTCTCCCGAATCTCGACCTTGCCGATCCGGCTCCGGTCCAGCCGCAACTCGTTGGTCAGCAGGCCCACCAGGTCCGCGGGACTCGCGGCGTCCTTCTTGCCCACCCCGACCCAGAGCCGGGCCACTTTCGAGGGAGCCGCGGTCGTCGCCGGCGGGACGGATGGTTCCGTCGCAGCGGCCCACAGGTGGTAGAGCGCCGCGGCCACGGCCGCCGGCTCGTGGATCTCGAACAGCGGACTCAGGGCCACCAGCTCATGGTCGAGGGCGACCTCACCGAGCACCCGCTCGACCCGGCTGCGTCGCTTGGCGATCCGGCCGACCGCGGCGTCGAGCGCCCCGGCAATGGCGACCGGCTCTCGCGGGTTCGCGATGCTGGCCAGGTAGCTCTCGGTTCCCGGGGGGGCCAGCAGCACGACCGGCCCGGCCTCGAGCAGGGTCCGGAGTCCTTCGGGGGTCGGCGGGTCGAAGGCGATCACCACCGTGGCAGGGCCCGGCGCGACATGGGTGATCTCGACGGGGATGCCCAGCCCGGACAGGGCCAGGTGGAGCGCGTCGTGCCGCTCGGTCCCAACGGTCCAGACGGCGAGTGACGTCGCGTCGAGGGCCTCGGCCAATGCGGTGATGGCGGCCACCCGACCACTCCATGGGGTGGCCATGGTCCGGACTGGTCCGGCGGGAACGGCGGGGCCCGCCGGCCCGACGTGGAGGGCCTTGAAAGCGTAACGCTCCGCCAACGGCGCGGTCCGGGCCGGTGCCGCGGTCAGCATGACCCGCTGGGTGTCGCGTCCCATGTCGGTCATCAGGGCGACGATGGCCTCGGGGTCGTCCCACCGCTCCGGCCAGGCCAGAACGACCGCCGCGATGGTGTCGAGGGCGAGTTGCGACCGGGTCCGCAGCGCGAGGGCGGTGGCCGGTGTCGTCACCATGATCCGCAGATCGGTCCCGGACTGCAGCCGACGAGCCGCCTGTCCCGGGCCGAGCGCGACCAGGGGGCGGGGCCCACCGGCCTCCGCCAGGGGATCGAGCGCCGCCGTCCATTCGGCCAGCCCCTCCTGCGGGGCCAGCACCAGGATCAGCCCGGGCGTCTCGGCCCGGGCCGCCAGCATGCCGGCCAGGACCGGCGCGGCCCACGGCGGCGCCGGGGGGATCACCGCGACCAGGTTGTGTCCCCGCGCGGCTGTTGGGGTTGCGCCACGCACCAAGGCGTCATCTGCCGCCCATCCAAGGGTGGTCAGCGACCGGGCGAGCGCCGCGGGGAGGTGAAGTTCGGCATATCCCATATGTAGTGAGATCGAAACTAGGCCCCTCGCCGTCCCCGGCCAAGGCCAGTGCGCATTGACTTCACCCGACGGCCGGGGGACTTTTCGTCGTTTCCTCCCCATTCCTGCCACCGCCCGGGCCCATGCACGACGCGCTGTCCCAGAACCTGCGCCACCTCTTCTCCTCGGAAACCGTGGCGATCAGTACCGAAGCCAAGCGGCGGCAGGCGGCGGGAGAGGACGTCATCGATCTGGGGGCCGGGGAGCCGGATTTTGACACCCCCGCCGCAGTGAGCGCCGCCGGGGTGGCGGCGATTCAGGCGGGCAAGACGCGGTATCCCCCCAATATTGGCATTGCCGAGCTTCGTCGGGCGATGGCCAGCAATCTGTCGAGCCTGTCCGATGGCCGGCCGGTGGATCCCGAGCGGATCGTGGTCAGCACCGGCTCCAAGCAAGCCCTGTTCAACGCCTGCTTCTCGCTGTTTGGCCCCAAGGACAAGGTCCTGATTCCGTCCCCGGCGTGGGTCTCCTACCCGCAGATCGTCCACTTGGCCCGGGCCGAGCCGGTCATGGTGCCGGGTGACATCGAGTGGGGCCTCAAGGTGAGCGTGGCCGAGCTCAAGCGCTCGGCCGACGCTCTGGTCAAGGGGCTGGTGCTCTGTTCGCCCTGCAACCCGACCGGTGCCGTCTACACCGCCCCCGAACTCCACAGCCTGGCCGAGTGGGCCCATGAGCGGAAGATCTGGGTCATCGCCGACGAGATCTACCGACGGATTCATTACGGGACCGGACCCGCGCCGTCCTTTCTGGATCTGCCCGATGAACTGCTGGAGCGGACCGTGGTGATCACCGGAGTCAGCAAGGCCTACGCGATGACGGGGTGGCGGATTGGTGCCGCGGTCGCCCCGCCCAAGCTCGCCGCGGCCATGGCGGCGCTGCAGTCCCACACCACCACCGGCGCGAACCACCCGGCGCAGTGGGCCGCGGTAACCGCGTACGGGGATCCCAAGGTTGACAAGGACGTCACCCGGATGGTGGCCGGGTTCCGCCAGCGGCGTGACAATCTCGTGCAACGGTTCCGCACCGGGGTTCCGGGCGTGGAGTTCGTGGAGCCGCACGGTGCGTTCTATTTCTTCTTCCGGGTGGACGGGTTGGTGGGCGAGTCGGGACCGATGACCGGCAAGGAGTTCTGCCTTCGACTGTTGCAGGAGCACGGGGTGGCCCTGGTCCCCGGTGGAGCCTTCGGTGACGATCGGTGGGTCCGACTCAGCTACGCCGCCTCCGACCGCGAGATCGACCGGGCGCTGGACCGGATGATCCCCTTCATGACCTCCCTCGGCAGGGGGGCGGTCTGATGCTCCAGACCGTAGTGATCCCAGGGGTGACCGTGTTTCCCCGACTGTCCTGGCGTTGGGAATCGGAGACGGACATCCTGTCCGGCAGCTATCGCAGCGCGGAGCAGGGCCAGCTCGCCGAGAGCGTGGAGGTGTCGTCGCCCAATGGAGCCGTGGCGGTGCTCGACGTAGTCGACGGCGAGCTGTGCGGCGTGGACGTGGTCATCTGGCCCGATGTGGAGACCGTGTCGGGGCTCCAGGCCCCGGCCCCGGAAATGGCCGGTCGAGTGACGCTGCCCCCGGTCCCGCCGGGCACCGCGCGGCAGCTCGAAGTCGACCTGGCCATCGAGGTGGACTCGAGTGAACACACCTTTCATCTCTGTGTCGGTCCGGCCCGGCCGGTGACCGTGCTGCAGGTGGCTGATCACCTGATGATCGAAGTGGATCAGGATCAGACCCTCGCCGGCTTCTGGCTCACCAGCGTCCCTCCGTTCCCCGCCGGAGCCTGATCCGCCGAATGCCGTTCGGGGATCTTCGGCGCTCGCTCGCCGGTGCCGGGCTGACCATGGCCACCGCCCGGCCAGCCGGCACCCACGGTCGGAGCGACGCTCCCGTCACTCGCCCCGCGGCGCTGATCGACGACCCGACCGTTCGCCAGGTCCTGGTCGGAGCGCCCACCTCCTGTCCCGAGCCGATGGCCTTCCTCGACGGCATCCAGCGCCATCAGGTCGTGGCCTATCCCGACACCGACCCGCTGATCGGGGCCACCGTCGCGGCGGCGGTGCGGGAGCGCCACGGTCGACAACTGACCACCGCCGTCCACCGGGTTGAGCACTTGCTGATCGGACGGCCCGCGGCGCTGGCGGCCGTGGCAGGCCTGTCCCCCACCCACCGCCGGATTGCCCTCGATGACGACCAGCCCTCGCACGTGGTGCTCGATCTCGATCTGGCGATGGCCAAGGTCGACACCGCGCGCGCCGCGCTCGAGATGGAAGTCGGGCAGCAGTACCGCGACCAGTCCGATGGGTGGCTGGTGGTGGATGGTTCGCTGTCGGTCCGGGAAGGGTGGGCGACCGACCCGCGGATGCTCGGGGTTTCCAAGAGCCATTCCACCATGCACTTCGTGGGAGACGATCTGCGGAGCTACCTGCGGCTGCCCGCGGGTTGCCGGAGCTCGGTGTTCCGGCCCTCGAGTCGGGGAGCTCCGGTCCATGCCTGGGGGCTCCGGCTGTGGCCCTGGGAGGGGCGGGATCTGCTCTACGGGTTGGTGCGGGTCGAGGCGGCGGCCACCGAGGAGACCCTGGCCCGGGTGGATGAGTTGAGTCGCTGGCTGCTGGCCGAGCGGGCGCCGATCAGTTCCCGGGATGCCCGGTGGGACCGCCTGTTGTACGGGATTCACAATGTGGAGGAGTATCTCCGCGCCACCCTG
>CAYINH010000126.1:3083-7594 GCA_964364615.1 uncultured Gemmatimonadaceae bacterium | reverse complement strand
GCTCCCCGCACGATCGCGCGCGATGGCCGGGTCGCCCTGCTGGCGGATGAGGCCCCTGGACTGGTCCAGGCGCTCGGCCACTTGCCGGCCGTGGCCGAAGTCCGGGCCGGGGCCAGTTGGGTGCTTGCCTCGCGCGCCTGGCAGCCGGTGGCGACCCGGATCGTTCTCGGCGAGGGGGTCGTCATCGGCGCCGGGAGCCCACCAGCCATCATCGCCGGCCCCTGCGCGGTCGAGACCGAGGACCAGTTGCTCACCGTGGCCCGGGGAGTGGCGGCGGCCGGCGCCAGGCTGCTTCGGGCGGGGGCCTTCAAGCCACGTACCTCTCCCTACGCGTTCCAGGGACTCGGGGCCGCAGCGCTCCCCCTCCTGGCCATGGCCCGGGAAGCCACCGGACTTCGGATTGTCACCGAGGCCCTGGACGAAGCCGGGGTGGATCAGGTGGCGGAAGTGGCGGACGTGATTCAGATCGGATCCCGCAACATGGGGAACTACCCGCTGCTGCGCCGGGCTGGCCGCGCGGGACGCCCGATCCTCCTGAAGCGGGGAATGGCCGCGACGATCGAGGAGCTCCTCCTCGCGGCAGAGTATGTGCTCGCGGAAGGCAATCCAAACGTCATCCTCTGCGAACGGGGGATCCGTGGATTCGACCGCGCCACTAGGAACGTCCTGGACCTCGCGGCGGTCCCCCTGCTTCAGCAGGCGACCCATCTGCCGGTCATCGTCGATCCCAGCCACGCGACCGGGCGAAGCGAGCTGGTTCCCGCCATGGCCAAGGCGGGGCTGGCAGCCGGGGCGGACGGCCTGCTGATTGAAGTCCACCCCGATCCCGACCGGGCACTCTCTGACGGTGCCCAGAGCCTCTCGCTGGAGGTCTTTGCCCACTTGATGTCCGAACTCACCACCCTGAGCACGGCCCTCGGCCGATGACCGGCTCCCTTCTCTGGGGCCTGTTGACCGTGCTCTTCGTCGCGACGCCGCTGCAGGCGCAGGATCCGGCCACCATCGCCGGACGGGCGAGCCGGCTGTATCGGAGCCTGGCCTCCCTGCGGGCCGATTTTCACCAGGTCATCGAGGACCGGATGATCGGAACTCAGGAGTCCAGGGGAGAACTGGTCCAGGCCGGGGAAGCCAGGCTGTCCATGCGATTCTCCGACCCGAAGGGTGACATGATCGTGCTCGACGGCACCCATGTCTGGGTCTATGTGCCGAGCACCACGCCGGGCCAGGTGATCCGGATGAACCTCCAGCACGACCCGGTCTACGGGCCGAACGTACTGGCCCGGATTCTCGACCGGCCGGCCGAGCGATATCAGTTGGAGTGGATTGCCACGGAGACGATAGGAAACCTGGTGACGGACGCGGTGGCCTTCACCCCGAACGTGGCCGATCCGCTGTTTCGGAAGGCCACCATCTGGTTCGACCGGGACCAAGGGCTGCCCAGGCGGCTGCAGCTGGACGAACTGACCGGGGTGCGACGGACGCTCGATCTGAGCCGGATCCGGCTCAATACCCCGATCGACGATCGGACGTTCAGGTTCGATGTCCCGTCCGGCGTGCGGGTGGTGATCCAGTAGCTATTTGCCTTGCACCAACGCCGAAGGGTTCCGGGCGCTGCGGAGCAAATCGACGGCGTCCCGAAGATCCGGATCGAGAACGGCGGCCCGCCGGACCCATCCCGCCTCGCCCAATCTCGTCAGCACCAGTCGATCACCCAGCAGTCGGCCGAATCCCCCGGCACCCTGCTCCACGACGTCCTGTGCGGGACGAATCCCCTGCCCCTTGAGCCGGTCGAGCAGCAGGGCCAGATCCTTGGCCGTCGGGCGGTAGCTTGGGGTCACGCCGGGTGGTTCCACCGCCAGCGAGTCCATTGCCTGGAGCATGCCCGGGAACGCGGGCCCCACGGCCCGGAGCAGTTCCACCCAGCCAGGGGGAGTCGGCAGTCGCTTCCGGACGCTGTCGGGGACCACTCCCCCACCGCCCCGCACCGGCCGTCCCGACGCGGTGGCAAAAATCGGTCGGTCCTCGAGAAGGGCGATGCTGTCTCCGGGTTCAGGCATCTGGAGCGACCGCCCCATCGGGGTTTCCCAGCGCACCGTGCTCATCCGGATGACCCACTGGTTGCTGAGGGTGAACTCCTCCTGACTCACGCCGCGTCCGAAGGTGGGGTCACCGATCAGCAGGGCCCGGTCATGGTCCTGCAACGCGCCGGCCAGGAGTTCCGGAGCGTCGGCGGTCTGGGGACTGACCAGGACCGCGAGGGCCACTCCAGCCGGCATCACCAGATCGTGCTGGGCCGAATAGGATTTCGGGAGCGAATCCCGCCCGCGGACCCGAAGGGTCGGCTCCCCGGGCGCCAGGAAGAGATTCACCAGCGCGGCCGCCTCCTCAAGGGAGCCACTACCGGCACCACGCAGATCGAGCGCCAGGCCGCGGGCGTCGGCGGGCAACAGCCGGAGGGAACGACCCACCACCTCGGCCACACCCGGCCCCGCCTGGTGGATCGCCAGGTAGTACGTCCCCTGTCCCAGGCTCACCAGATCGGAGACGCGGAACGGACGCGGAGTCTCCCGCCGCAACTCAAGGTCCAGGACCGTCCCCAGACCGGGGCGTCGCACCTGGAGGCGAACCGTCGAATCCGCTGGTCCGTCGAGCGCGGCGAGGATGAGGTCGCGATTGGGCACCCGGACCGACACCCCACCGATGGCCATGATCTGGTCGCCGGACTCGAGCCCGGCACGCCAGGCCGGAGAGAGCGGTGGGACACCCAGCACGGTCAGGGCGCCACCACGGAGGGTGAACTGAAGGCCCAGCCCGCCTGGGTCGATCGACGGCGTGTGCCGCTCACCGCGAGGCGTCAGCGAGGCAAACTCGTCCCCCAGCTCGGTGACCAGGCCTTCCGCCGCCCGTCGGAACAACTCCGCCTCGCCGAGGGAATCCACCCCGAAGCTCTGGACGTGGGAGATCACCTGCTCAAACAGTCGGGTGGGCTGCACCTGATAGTCGGCAGCGGGGGTCCGGGTCACCCACCAGGCGGCCCCGGCCAGGCCGACCAGAAACATGACCGACCCTCCCAGTCGAACCGCTCGTGACACGCTCAGGTCCTCGATGAGGGAAGCAGTCCAGGTCGGGCGCGGCGGATCGCTGCCAGGGCGGACTCGACCATGGTGGCCGGGGAGACATCCGCATCGAGGTGCGCTATCCCCGGACCGGTGGCCGCCCGGTAGTAGGCCGCGACGCGCTGATGAAACTCGTCGGACTCCCGATCGAGCCGGTTGCGACCGGCAGCCCGGCGATCGACTCGTCCGGTGGCGACCTCGGCTGGGAGATCGAGCACCAGCGTCAGATCGGGTGTGAGCCCGCCGGTCGCCGCCCGGTTGACCCACTCCAGGTGCGTCTCCGGCAGTCCCCGACCGGCTCCCTGGTAGGCACGGGTCGACAGATCATAGCGATCCGAGATCACCAACCGTCCCTCGGCCAGGGCCGGTCGGATGACCCGCTCCACCAGATCGGCCCGCGCGGTAGCTATGTAGAGCAACTCCCGCTCGGCCGTCCAGCTCCGGTCGGCGTCGAGCAGCTCGCTCCGGAGCGCCTCGGCCGCCGGGGTACCTCCTGGCTCCCGCACCAGCAGGGGGATGACCGCCTCTCCCGTGAGGGCTTCGACGAGACCGGCAGCCAGGGTACTCTTGCCGGAGCCTTCCGGACCTTCCAGGACCAGGAAAAAACCGGTGGACATCAGAGGGTGATGATGCTGCTGGTGGCGCCCTTTTCGATCCCGGCGCTGATCTGCTGGTTGACCTTGGCCATCAGCTTGTCAAAGTTGGCCCTGGCCACCGCGTAGGCCTGACCTGAGATACTCACTTCGAGCTCCCGCACTGCCTCTTCATAGGCCTGGGTCACCTCTTCGGTCGGCATCTGGCCGGCGGTCATGGCCTGGTCCACCTCCCGGGCCAGCCGCTGGATCGCGTCGAGCCGGGTCACGGACTCGGGATCGGCGCGAAGGCTCAACTCCGCACGACGGAGGGCCTGGTATTCAGTGGACTGGCCGATGGACCGGCCGAGATCGAGGGCCTTCTCTTCAATCATGGACTGCCTCCCGACGCGCCGAAAGGTACCGGTCGCGTCCGAACAGATCCTGCGTGATCGTCACGGCGGTCCACCCCGCCTCCCGAGCCTGATATGCGGTCTCCGCACCACGCCGGGCGTCAATTTCCATCACCAGCACCCCGTGAGGAGCGAGTACCGCAGGCACCGTGGCAAACAGTGCGCGGTAGCAGTCGAGTCCATCCGCCCCCCCGTCCAGCGCTGCCGCCGGCTCCCAACATCGCACCGAGGGGTCCGCCTCGACCACTTCGGCAGTCGTCAGGTACGGCGGGTTGCTCACTACCAAATCAAACTGCTGACCCTGGACCGGCTGGCACCACACGCCCTCCACCCAGCGAACCGTCAATCCCGTGCGCCGCCCGTTTTCCCGGGCCAGCGCCAGCGCCTCCGGGGAGCGATCGACACCGGTT
>CAYINH010000126.1:0-3073 GCA_964364615.1 uncultured Gemmatimonadaceae bacterium | reverse complement strand
CCTCCTGGGCCAGCGACAGCGCGATACACCCGCTTCCGGTTCCCAGATCGAGCGCATGCCCGGTCGGCGCCAGATCCAGCGCCAGGTCGATCAGCCCCTCGGTTTCCGGTCGGGGAATCAGCGCCCGGGCGTCGGCTCCAAGCTCCAACCGACGGAAACCTACCACCCCTGACGCGTACGCCCTGGGGGTCCCGGCGCTTCGGGCCAGGATGGCCTGCCGGAAGGTCGCCAGCATCGGCGGATTGACGGCCGGCTCGTCTTCCCGCCGGTGGCCCTGCCAGGGTGACCCGGTCACCCCCGCCCAGATGGCCAACGCTTCGGATCTCGGCTCGGCGATGCCTGCGGCGGCCAGTCGGTCGGTCGCCGCGGCGAGGACACTCCGGATTCCCGGACGGGTGGCCAGATCAGACATGGGTCTGTTCCTCGCGAGCAGCCCGCCGGAGAGCCGTCACCAGGTCGAGCAGCTCCCCATCGAGCACCTCGGCGAGGTTGTGCACCGAGAAGTTGATCCGGTGGTCGGTGACCCGACTCTGGGGGAAGTTGTAGGTCCGGATCTTGGCGGAACGATCGCCGGTACCCACCATGGTCTTTCGTTCGGCCGAACGGACCGCTTCCTGCTCGGCCAGCCTCCGGTCGAACAGCCGGGCCCGGAGGACTTCCATCCCCTTGAGCTTGTTCTGCAACTGCGACTTCTGGTCCTGCTGGGACACGACGATGCCGGTCGGAAGGTGGGTAATCCGGACCGCACTGTCGGTCGTGTTGACGCTCTGCCCCCCGGGTCCCGAACTCCGGAACACATCGATCCGGAGGTCGTTCGCCTCAATCTTCACGTCCACCTCCTCCGCCTCAGGGAGCACCGCCACCGTCGCGGCCGAGGTATGGATTCTTCCCTGGGACTCGGTCTCCGGCACCCGCTGCACCCGATGGACCCCCGACTCCCGGCGGAGCAGACCGTAGGCTCCCTCTCCCCGGACCGCAGCGATGACCTCGCGGTACCCGCCGATGTTGCCTTGGCTCAGCGAGATCGGCTCCACCCGGAGACCATGGCGTTCGGCGAACCGGGTGTACATCCGGAACAGCTCCCCGGCGAACAGGCTGGCCTCATCGCCGCCGGTGCCAGCCCGGATTTCGATGATGGCGGCCCGGTCTTCCAGCGGATCGGCGGGTACCAGCAGCTCGCCAAGGGAGGCTTCCAGCGCGGCAATTTCGGAGGGGATGCGAGCGAGGTCGGCCTCGGCCAAGGCGGTCAACTCGGGGTCGTCGGGTTGTTCGAGGAGCTCCTCGGCCTGGCGCAGGTCGCTGCGAAGCCGGTCCAACCGCTCCGCCTGGCGGACGATCTCGGCCAGACGGACATGTTCCCGCCCGAGCGCCTGCAGCTTGCCCTGGTCCCGGGCCGTGGCGGGATCGGCCAGCAACCCGCCGACCTCCTCCGCCCGGTCCAGTGCCTGGCGGAGCAGGGCATCCATGGTTCAGGCCTGGCTGGCCGCCGACTCGGGCGCGTACTTGCGGCGGAAGCGATCCACCCGGCCGGCCGTGTCGAGCAGCCGTTGCTTGCCGGTGAAGAAGGGGTGGCACTGCGAGCACACTTCGACGTGGATGCTGGCCGACGTCGAACGGGTCTCGAACTTGTGACCACAGGCGCAGATGGCCTCAAGGGTGTTGTACATCGGATGCATATTCGGCTTCATGACTCGTCTCCTCCGGTCCAAGGGGGCAGCCAGGTGGGCCGCCCCCAAGACCCCGCCACTTTGCCGGGGCCTATCGAGCCGGGAAATCTAGCTCCCCGGGGACCCGGGATCAAGCGCCGCAAGTCCAAGCGAATTGACACCTTGGGGCCCCTCGCGGTATCGTCCGCCACAGGTAATGACGATGCCCCCAACCCCTCTCGAGGTCCTCCGCCGGGTACCGCTCTTCGCGTCACTCCCCGACGCCGAGCTGGAGGCCTTCGCCCCGCTGCTCCGGGAACGTCGATTCCCCAAGGGGAATGTGATCCTGATGCAGGGCGATCCGGGGGATGCCCTGTTCGTGATCGCCTCGGGGCAAGTCAAGGTCGTGCTGATCGGCGATGACGGGCGGGAGGTCATCCTGTCGGTGCTGGGGTCGGGGTCGTTTTTCGGGGAGATGGCGCTGCTTGACGACGATCCCCGTTCGGCCCACGTGGTGGCCATGGAAGATGCCACCCTGCTGCAGCTCCGGCGGGATGACTTCCGGGTCCGGCTTCGGTCCTCACCCGACGTCGCCATTGCCCTGCTCCGGGAGCTGACCCGCCGCCTGCGACGGGCCGACGACACCATCGGGAGCCTGGCGCTCCGGGACGTCAACGGTCGGATCGCGCACCTGCTGCTCGACCTGGCCGAGGAGGAGAGCGGAGGGCGGATTACCCGACGGCTGACCCACGCGACGCTGGCCCAGATGGTCGGCGCCAGCCGAGAGACCGTTTCCCGGACCCTGAGGGCCCTGGTGAAGGCGGGCGCCATCCGGGTGACGCGCCGGGAAATCACCCTGCTCGACCAGGACCTGCTGCGGCGCTCCGCGCAGCATCCGTGATCCAGATCACAAATCTCCGGTGACCGAGCCACCCGCCTTGCGCAACCACTTGGCTTACCTTGAGGAGGGGTCGTGAGCGCCTCACCCTGGCGGCTCCGGTTCTGGGGGGTCCGGGGGTCGTTTCCGGCCCCGGGATCCGGAACGGCCCGGTATGGAGGCCACACGGCCTGCCTGGCCTTTGAGGGACCCGGCCCGGCAGTGATTCTCGACGCGGGGAGCGGCTTGATGCCCTGCGGTCAGTCGATGGTCGCCAATGACGGTCCGCGGGATGTGGAGATTCTGCTCAGCCACACCCACTTGGATCATCTCCTGGGCCTGCCGTTCTTCGCCCCGCTGTACCGGGAGGGCTGGACGGTAGGCCTCCGAGGTCCCAAGCCGGAGCGGCGCACCCTGCAGTCCGTGGTGGACGCCATGCTGGACCAGGCGGTCTTCCCCCTGCCGGCCGCCCAGCGCCTGGCTCGGTTCACGGTCGAGGAACTGGGCGGAGAGCCGTTCGAGATGGCGGGGTGGACGGTCCGGACCTGCC
>CAYINH010000125.1:0-7603 GCA_964364615.1 uncultured Gemmatimonadaceae bacterium | reverse complement strand
GGGCCGTGGACCTGGTGGGACTACCGGATGCTGGCGTTCCCGAAGGGGAACGGTCTCCGGATCGATCACATCCTCGCCACCCCTCCCCTGGCGGCTCGTTGCACCGGTGTAACGGTGGATCGGGAGGAGCGGAAGGGGAAGCTCCCGTCGGACCATGCCCCGGTGATCGCCGAGTTTTCAGATTGAAACCGGGTGCCCCAGCCCGCCGTAGGCGGCTGGGAACCCTCACCCCTTCAGAGGAGGAACCGTGGGCCTGATTTGGACAGTGGTCATCGGCCTGGTCATTGGTGCCATCGCCAGATGGCTCATGCCCGGGAAGGACAGCGGCGGGCTCATCATGACGATGGTGCTCGGCATTGCCGGCTCATTCCTCGGGACCACGCTGGGGCGGATGGTCGGATGGTACAGCTATGGTGAGCGGGCCGGGTTGATCATGTCGGTGATCGGCGCCGTCATCATCCTGTGGGTCTACCGGCGCTTCTTCCGGGACAAGGCCTGACGTCGACCAGACAAGTGCTCCGCGTCATCGAGGCGGCCGCCGGCTCCTCGATGACGCGGTTTGCATTTAGATTGGCCCCATGCCTCCGCTGCCATGGTGGGAAGAGGGGATCCGCTTCGAGTGCCAGGGGAGCGGGAAGTGCTGCGTCTCCCGAGGGCACACCGGGTACGTCTACCTGACCCTGGAGGATCGCCGGCGCTTTGCCCGGTACTTCGGTATCCCGACCGCGTCATTCACCCGGCGCTATTGCCAGACCACCGACGGGCACATCCACCTGAAAGACACCGCGGGTCCCTGCCAGTTTCTGGAAGGGACCCGCTGTGGCGTCTATGAGGCCCGGCCTACCCAATGTCGGACCTGGCCCTTCTGGCCCGAAAACATGTCGCCCAGGGCCTGGGACCGGAACGTCGCCACCTTCTGTCCCGGGGTGGGGAAGGGAAAGCGCTGGTCCGCCGAGCAGATCCAGGCCGAGCTGGCCCAGGACGGCGAAGACTAGGGCCCGCTGCTCCGCCGAGCCGGGGGACAGACCGGCCACGCCTCAGGCTGGCCGTTGGGACCGTTGGGAAGGACCCGCTTGTCCCTCGGCACCCGGTCCGGATCCTCGGAGGCCAGGTAGGCCAGCATCGCCGCCACGGTGGCGTTGTTCTTCAGGTCATCCATGATCAGCTTGTCGTAGGTGTCCCGATTGGTGTGCCAGGTGTACTGGCGGTAGTCGGGGTAATGGGACTGGAGTCGGAAGGAGGGGGCCCCGGCACAGAGGAACGACATGTGGTCGCTGCCACCGCGCTCCGGCACACCGGGCAGGTCGAGGTCGATCAGCCCTTCGATCTCGCCGGGCAGCTGGCTGAGCCAGCGGCCGAAGTGGGCTCCGGCGCCGGTCAGACCCATCATCCGGATGTACTCAACCCGCCAGGTGCCGTTGTCCTGGTTGAAGGCCACTTGGAGGTTGTCGACGATCTCAGGGTGGTCCACCGCAAAGGCCCGGGAGCCGACCAGCCCCTGCTCCTCGGCCGCCCAGTGCCCGACCCCGATCGTCCGCCTGGGTTGCGGGTAGGCCGCCTTGAGCAGCCGCATCGCCTCGAGCATCATCACGCTGCCGGTGCCGTTGTCGGTGGCGCCCGACGCCGCATCCCACGAGTCGAGGTGGGCCCCGAGCAGCACGTACTCATCGGGCTTCTCCGATCCCCTGATTTCGGCGACGACATTGAAGATCGGGACCTCACCATTGACCTGGGACCGGGCGTCGAGCCGGACTCGGGGACCCTGGTTGTTCTCCGCCAGCCGGTAGAGGAGCCCGTAGTCCTCGCAGCTCAGGTCCAGTGAGGGAATCGTCCGGGTCACGCTCTGAAAGACCTTGTTGACCCCCCAGCCCGCCGACCAGCGGGTGCAGCGGACTGCGGCCGCACCGGCGCCTTCCAGGGCCGCACCGGCCCCCCGTCCAGCCCGGCCCATGCGGGCCTGCCAGGCCTGCTGGGCGGCGGTCCGGGCCGCCTTCATCCGTTCGACCGATTCCGGTCGGGCCAGCTTCTCCCAGTTCTCGTCGGGGCGGCAGGTGGGTTCGGGAGCGGAGATCATCACGAATCTGCCCTTGGCCTGGGGCAGCCAGGCCTTGAACTCGGCCTCGGTCGCGACATCAGGGAAGAGCACCACGTCACCCTCAACTGGGCCTTTGGTTCCCGGACTCCATGCCAGGATCAGTCCCTCCAGCGAGCGCACCCGCGGGGCGATCAGGTCGATGTGGGTATAGCCCCGGGTCCACCCGCGCCAGGTCCCGAAGTTCTCCTTCCGGACCGGGATTCCCCACTGCTGGTATTTCGATGCCACCCAGTCGATGGCGGCCAGGTGGCTGGGGGATCCGGTGAGCCGGGGGCCGATCGAGTCCATCAGGACCTGGGCCAGAGAGGCGATCTGACTCCGGTCGGTCATCCCTTCGTCCCAGATCTTCCGGAGGACGGGGTCGTTGCTCGGGAAGGTCTGGGCGGGAGCCTGGGTGGGGGAGGCCGTGAGCAGGCCAACGACCAGGGTGAGCGTGGTGCGGCAAGCCATCATGGTCTGCTCCGTGGCGGGTCAGGCGCGGGTGGAGTGGCTCCCCACCGAATCAGGTCCCGGCCAGAAAGTCAAGTCCCTTCCCAATCCTTGACCGGGAGAAAGCTAGCTGGCATCTTGAACCGCCATGTCGTACCACCATCGGTCTTGTTTCATCCCGGTGCTCATCGCCGCGATTGCTCTGGCGTCCGTCGCTACCCTGGCCCACGCCCAGGTCCCCTCCGCGGCGGAAGCAACACGATTGCTCCAGACTCGAGCCGACCTGGTCGCCCAGCTCCGCGCCCGAATCGGCGCGTCGGGCCTGACTCCGGACCAGGTCCGAGCGCGCCTCCAGGCGGCGGGGTATCCCGAGAACCTGCTCGACGACTACCTCGCCGGGTCCGACACGTCGAAGACGATCCAGCCCGGCGAGGACGTCCTGGAAGCCGTCCGCATCCTGGGCGTCGCCGGGCCGTCCGACCTGGTTGACAGGGTGGCCGATGCTGGAGCAGCGGGTGGAGGGGGAGGCGCACCTGGCCAGGGCACCGGCCTGGCGCTGTTCGGCGAGGAAGTCTTCCGGCGGGTGAGCACCCAGTTCCAGCCCACCCTGAGCGGGCCGGTCGACGCCAGCTATCGGCTCGGCCCCGGGGACGTGCTGGTTCTGATCCTGACCGGCGACGTCGAGCTGGCTCACACCCTGGAGGTGACCCGCGAGGGGTTCATCGTCATTCCCCAGGTCGGCCAGCTCTATGTCGCAAACCTGCGGATGGCGGACCTGGAGAACCTCCTCTTCGACCGGCTCCGGCGAGTGTACTCGGGTGTGCGTCGGGACCAGGGCGCCACCACCCAGTTCCAGGTGACCGTCGCCCGACTGCGGACCAGCCAGGTGTATGTCGTGGGTGATGTCCGGAAGCCGGGATCCTACCAGATCTCTGCCGCGGGGACGGTGCTCACCGCCCTGTATGCCGCTGGTGGCCCGTCGGAGAACGGCAACTTCCGCCGGGTCGAGATCCGGCGGGGCGGAGCGCTGGTCGATTCGCTCGACCTGTACGACTATCTGCTCCGCGGAAACAGCGGGCATGACATCCGCCTTGAGACCGGCGACGTCATTTTCGTGCCGGTCAAGGGACCGAGGGTCTCGATCACAGGGCGGGTCGTCCGCCCCGCCATCTATGAGCTCAAACCGAGGGAGACCCTTCAGGACCTGATCCAGTCGGCCGGTGGTTTCGAGGCCGATGCGCTCCGCCGCCGGGTCCAGATCGAACGGATCCTGCCGCCCCGCGCCCGGGTCCGCGACGGGGGCGATCGGGTGGTGATCGACCTGGCCTCCGACCAGTTCAGTGAGGGATTGGGGCCCGGGTTCCCACTGGAGCCGGGTGACGCGGTCACCGTCTTCGCGGTTGCTCCGAAGCGGCGCGGCTTCGTGACCGTGACGGGCAACGTCTGGGTGGCTGGTCCCGTGGGACACACCGACGGGATGCGGCTGTCGGATGCGATCCGGCTGGCCGGCGGACCGAAGCCGGACTTCTACCAGGGCCAGGTCCTGGTGTCGCGCCTCCAGCCGGACTCGACCCGGATCCAGCTCCGCTCCGCGTTCGCGGACAGCACAGGGCGGCTGGTCCAGGATCTGGTCCTGGAGGATGAAGACGAGATCCGGATCTTCTCACGAAGCGACTTTCGGCCGGCGCGGCATGTCGCCATCACCGGGGCCGTCCGCTTACCAGGGCGGTTGCCCTATCGGGAGGGGATGACGCTGCGCGACGCGTTGCTCCAGGTGAATGGTCCGACGGAGGACGCCGATCTGCGGGCAGCCGAGATCGCCCGGCTCCCCGAGGATCGCTCCCGCGGTGAGCTCGCCACGACGATCAGGGTCCCGCTCGACTCCACGTATCTGTTCGAGCGCGGGCCGGACGGCAAGTACTTCGGGCCGCCCGGTATCCCCACCCGGGCGAGCGATTCCCCCGAAGTGCCGCTCCAGCCCTACGACAACGTGTTGATCCTTCGGCAAACCGACTGGGAACTCCAGCGGACGGCCGCCATCGCGGGGGAGGTGAGGTTCCCGGGGCGCTACGCGCTTCGGACCAGGACAGACCGAATCACCGATCTGGTGCAACGCGCGGGCGGGCTCACTCCGACGGCGTATCCGATCGGGGGCGGGTTCTATCGCAGCAAGGATGGACAGGGCCGGATCGGGATCGACCTGCCGAAGGTGCTGGCGGACAGCTCCTTCCGGGACAATTTCATCCTCTTCACCGATGATTCGGTCTTCGTCCCGGAATACAATCCGGTGGTGCGGGTGAGCGGGGCCGTCAATGCTCAGGCGACGGTAGCGTACGTGCCGGGGAAGGACCTCAGCTACTACGTGGCTGCCGCCGGCGGTTTTAGCCAGACCGCCGACCCTGGCCGGGCCTACCTGACTCAGCCGAACGGCAAATTCGAGAGCGTCAAGAAGCGGTTCTCCTTCCTGCCGGACGGTTGGCCTCGCCCGCTAGCCGGGGCAAGCGTGGTCGTTCCCGCGAAGGTGGAGGGGCCCAGGAAGGACAGCCTCACGATTCTGGCCACCATCGCTTCCATCGTCACGAGCATGGCCACGGTCTTCATCGTCGCGCTTCGCTGACGGCGGTGGCAGGGCTCTGGCGCCCGGTGGCTGGGGCGCCGGTTTCCACTGTGGCAGAGCGCGTGAAGTCAGGTACCAGTCGCGCGAGGAGGCCGCGCAACTCCTCATCTGGCCTCCCGTGCTGTGCCGACCACACCAGCCTGGTGATGGCTTCGGCGGCCCCGTCAGTGGGCTGGCTGTTGCGCGCCCGGAGTACCATCTGGTGGCGGGTCGGCGTGGCGTGTTCACTGCCGACGAACAGCTCCTCATAGAGCTTCTCGCCGGGGCGGATGCCGGAAAACTCGATCTTGATATCGTGCTCCACTTCCTTGCCCGAGAGTCGAATAAGGTCGGCGGCAAGGTCGGTGATCTTCACCGGCTCACCCATGTCGAGCACGAACACTTCCCCATCCCGGCCCAGCGCGCCGGCCTGAAGGACAAGTTGGACCGCCTCGGGGATGGTCATGAAGTAGCGCCGCATCTCGGGATGGGTCACCGTGACCGGGCCGCCGCCGGCGATCTGCCGCATGAAGGTCGGGACGACGCTCCCCCGTGACCCCAGCACGTTTCCGAAGCGCACCGCCATGAAGCGCCGGCCCAGTTGCTCCCCGGCCAGCTGGACGATCTGCTCGGCGACCCGCTTGGTGGCGCCCATGACACTGGTGGGGCGCACCGCCTTGTCGGTCGAGACGAGGACGAGGCACTCGACCCCGCCCTGCGCCGCGAGGGCAACCACATTCTGGGTGCCCAGCACGTTGTTGGTGATCGCCTCGGCCACGTTGCACTCCATCATCGGAACGTGCTTGTGCGCGGCGGCATGGAAGACGGCCACTGGATCGAAGGCCTCGAACACCCGGGCCAGGCGGTCCCGGTCCCGGACGTCGGCGATCACCGGGATGCACTGCACTTCCCGGGAGCGACCATCCAGTTCCTGAAGAATGTCGAAGATGGAGTTCTCTCCCTGGCCGAGCAGCACAATCCGCCGGGGGGCGAACTGGGTGAGCTGGCGGCAGAGTTCGGCGCCGATCGAGCCGCCCGCGCCGGTCACCAGCACCGTCTGGCCGGTCACGACCTTCCGGACCGCCTCGAGATCGGTGGTCACCGGGGCACGCCGAAGCAGGTCCTGGATCTCGACCCGTCGCAGGGTGTTGACCTCGGCCCGGCCGGAGATGATGTCGAACAGTCCCGGCATGGTACGAATCTCAATGCCTGCTTCGGTCGCGGCAGCGACGAGCTTCCGGATCACGAGGCCCGGGGCCCGCGGCATCGCGATGATTACCCGATCGACCCGATATCGGGCGGCGCTCGCGGCCAGGGCAGAGAGAGAATCCAATACCGGCACGTCGCCGATGCTGTTGCCCAGCTTGGCGGGGTCGTCGTCCAGGAAGCCTACCGGCCTCAGGCCGAGCTCAGGGTTCGCAAGCAACTCCTTGACAATCATCGCGCCGGCCGCCCCGGCACCCGCGATCAACACCCGACGGGCGTCGTCGCGCCGCTCCCGGGACCGACGCTCACTGGCGAGCCGTGCGGCCAGGCGTGGCAGCGCCACGAACGCGGTGGTGAGAAGCGCATCGAGCAGCAGGACGGACAGCGGAACGCGAGTGGGTGCCAGGCCCAATGCCGGAATCACGGCGGCGCCGATTCCGAACGCGAGGAGGCCGCTCAGGGCCGTGGCCTTCAGAATCCGTTCGACCGCGTGTACGCCGGCGTAGCGCCAGAGGTGTTTGTACAACCCGGCGCGGACGAAGAGGAATATCTTGAGGGGGACGGTGAGGGTCAGATACCATACCGCCATCCGCGGATAGATGGAGACCCAATCGAGGCCTTCGAACCGGAGACTGAGCGCGAGCAGGGGGGCGAGGGTCACCAGCGCCAGGTCCAGGGCGAGGAAATGGCGATTGCGGGGCCCGGGTCCGAAGCTGGCCTTCGGTTCTGGCGTCACAGAGACCTCAAGGGAGGGGTAGGATCAGGCCGGTCGCCTCTACCAAGTATGGACAACATCACCAAGTATGGACAACATCGGCTTGGACCTGCCACAACTTGAGAGCCGGATCCGTCAGCTCCCCGCGGCGGGTGCGCCCCAGGAGGTGCCCGCGACCCCCGTCCGCCCCCGCCCCCGGGCCTGGTGCGGGTGCTCCTGCGCCAAGAGGGCCGGCTACCCACCGGGACCCCCGGCCCGGCTGCCGACCCGGCTACGCTGCCTTCTGGTGGAGGCGGCGTGGTTTCAGCAAACGCTCAGCGGTTGGGTGGCCGTCGGGTCGGCGCTGGTGTTGCTCGTAATCGTTCTCGCGACTTGGCGAGCGAACTCGGTCCCGGTTTCAAGCGCGGAGTCGTCTTGTCGGTAGGGATCGACCGTCAGCTTTCCCCGCCGGTGTCGTGCCACACGGCGATGGCGAAGAGGCGGTCCTCCACCGCGACGTGGCGCCGAAGGACGGCGATCAACTCCCGCACGCGAAGGATGAAGACGTCCTTGTCGTCGACCG
>CAYINH010000124.1:0-7633 GCA_964364615.1 uncultured Gemmatimonadaceae bacterium | reverse complement strand
GTCCGGTGGGATCCCTGCGTGTTCTGCTGCTCGCGGGTGCCCAGCGGGCCGCGGCCCGTATCTCGGTGACCGGCAGCGATGGCCGGAGCTGGGCGCCGGACGACGCCTGGCGGCACGGCGACGAGCTGTTCGTTCGCGATGAGCGCCAATTCGAGTACCACTACTTCCACACCGACGGGGAGTCCGTGCTGACTCTCCCGCCGGGCCGCTACGCCGTCGAGGCCTGGAAAGGTCCCGAGTACACCATCGGCCGGGCCCTGGTAACTGTCACTGCGGGCGGAGTGGTCTCCCAGACCGTTGCCCTCGACCGGCTGATGAACCTGCCCCAGGCTGGCTGGTGGAGCGGCGACCTCCACGTCCACATGAATTACGGCGGTCACTACCGGAATACTCCCGAGTGGCTCCGCCGCCTGGCCCGGGCCGAGGGCCTGCACGTGGTGGAGAACCTGATCGTCAACAAGGAGCAGCGGATCCCCGACATCAGCTACTGGCGGCCCGGCCCCGATCCGGTCTCGTCATCCGACTTCCTGCTGATGCACGCCGAGGAGTTCCACACCAGCTACTGGGGCCACTCGGCACTGCTGGGATTGAACGAATATTTCCAGCTGCCCAATTACGTCGGCTACGTCAACACCGCGGCGGCGAGCCTGGTGCCGATGAACGCCGAGGTGTTCGACCTGGCCCGGGCCCAGGGGGCGATCACCGGATACGTCCATCCCTTCGACAGCCGGCCCGACCCGTACGATCGCTCGACGCCGGTCCGCTACGAGTTGCCGATCGATGCCGCGCTCGGCAAGGTGGACTACTTCGAAGTGATGGGATTCAGCGACCACCTGATCACCTCGGAGTTCTGGTATCGGCTGCTCAACAACGGATTCCGGATTGCCGCCGGGGCCGGGACCGACGCCTTTCCCAACTACGCCTCGATGCGGGGGCCGCCGGGACTGGTTCGGGTCTATGCCCGGACCGGCGGGCCGCTCGACCACCGGCAGTTCCTCGACGCCATCAAGGCGAGCCGCACCTTTGTCACCAATGGTCCGCTGCTGGGACTCGGGGTCCGGGCACCAGCCAGCCCGCGCGGTCAGCGACCGATCACCGACTCGACGGGGTGGTACCGGATCGGGGATGACATCCCGCTGCCGGCGGGCCGGCACACGGTTCAGGTCCAGGTCACCCTGCGTTCCAATACCCCGGTGGACCATCTCGAGCTCGTCAGCAGGGGTAAGGTCGTGGCCTCCCTTCCCCTTCGTGGTAACCGGACCACGGTGGACACCCTGATCACGGTGCCGGTAGAGGCGAGCGGGTGGTTCGTCCTCCGGGCCTGGGCCGATCGTCCGGCTGAGCCGATCCTCGACCTCTACCCGTTTGCCAGCACCAGTCCCTTCTGGGTCACGGTGGACGGCCAGCCGGTGCGGTCCACGGAAGACGCCGAGTACATGATTACCTGGATCGATCGGGTGCGGGAGGACGTGGAGCAGCATGAGGGGTGGAATACCCCGGCCGAGCGCGCCGGGGTGTTGGAGTTGATCGCCCGGGCCCGGGCGGTCTACCAGAGCCGGCGCTAGTCAATGAACAAGCGACAGGAGCACGGTATGCGACAGGTGTTTTCTCTCATTCCGGTTGAGATGTCACCACTGTGGGTTCTCTGGGTAGCGATCCCGATGCTGGTGATCCTGACAGTGTTGCATCTCCTGATCGCGCGGCAGCCGGAGAGGATCCGGTTGACCGTGACCCAGGAGGGCCTTGAGGTGACTGGTGGCTGGTACCGGCGGTTCATCGGACTCGACAAGCTGAACGTGGATGGGGCCCAGCCGCTCGACCTGAGGCAGGCCGAGGAGTACCGGCTCAGATGGCGGACCAACGGGATCGGGATGACGGGGTACAAGGCGGGATGGTTCCGGCTGCGCAACGGGGAGAAGGCGGTGGTGTTCATCACCGACCCGAGCCAGGTGGTCTATGTCCCGACCACCGAGGGGTACGCGGTCATGGCCAGCGTGGCGGACGCCCGGGGGGTGATCGGCGCGCTGCGGCAGGCCAAAGCCGCCGGGAGGTGACAGGGCCAGGTTGAACATCGGATGCCCGCCCGGGCGATTACTCGGGTTTCCGGCAGGTCCTGAGAACTTCGAGGTACGCCGCCAGTTCCAGTCGGATCTGTCGCACTTCCATTTGGACAATGGTCTCAGCGATGACTCCCTCGGAGTCCTGCAGCGCTCGATCTGCTGCGAGGCGAGGGCACTGCTACTGAACGACGACGATGATGGCGAGGGCCGGTAATACATGCTTGACAGTAGCACAAGATATCGGTACTATATTCGGTCAGATATGGCCGCTAATAGCCAATCAATACGATATAATGCTATATATGGCCACTTAGAAAAATGTATAAAAGGAGTATGCGGTGAGAATCACCAACAGGCTGACCAATGCCGAGATCTCGCTCGAAGTGGGTGAGCGGCTGCGGGGGTACCGCCTCCAGCAGAATCGCACCCTGGATGAAGTCGCGCGCGCTGCGGGTGTCAGCCTGCGGACCGCACGGAGAGCGGAGGCTGGCGACCGGCCGTCGCTCACGACGATTGTCCAGCTGCTCCGGGCCCTGGGTCGGCTCGAGTCGCTCGACGCCTTCTTGCCGGCACCGACGGTCTCTCCGATTCAGATGGCCCGGATGGGGGGCAAGGTGCGGCAACGCGCTCGAGGTCCCTCCCGTCAACTCGACGCGCCGGCGCACCGACCGGGACGCCTGAACGAACCGGGCGACATGATGCCGCCGGATTCAAGCGCGTGACGGCCAGCGACGTCCCCCACCCGCCCGCCCCACGACGGCCGCGACGGCCTCCGCCTGAACGTGGGATCTTCGCCGAGGTACGCCTGTGGGACCAGGCGGTCGGTGCGGTCGCCGAGGACCCCACCTCCGGGCAGGTCGTCTTCGAGTACGAAGAGAGCTTCCGGGCGTCTGGCCTCGAGATCTCGCCGTTCATGCTGCCCCTGTCGCGCATCGGGCCGCAGACATTCCCCGAGCTGGCTCGGGTGGATGCCTTCCAGGGCCTACCCGGCGTGCTGGCGGACTCCCTGCCGGACGCGTTCGGCAACGCCATCATCCGTCGTTACTTCGAGGAACAGGGCCGCCCCGAGGCCTCGCTGAGCCTGGTCCAGCGGTTGCTGTACGTCGGGCGTCGCGCCATGGGTGCCTTGGAATTCCATCCGGCCACGGACGGTCGTCGCAGCTCGGGCACCGAGGAAGCGATCGAAGTCGCTCGTCTGGTGGACCAGGCGCGCAGGGTGATCGAGGGGGACACCTCCGTCGCCATCCCCGAGATGATGCAGGTCGGCGCGACGGCGGGCGGCGCGCGCGCCAAGGCGCTCATTCTGTGGAACCGACAGCGGCCACCAAGTGCGCTCCGGCTTCGCACAGCCCCTGCCCGACGACGAGGCGTGGTTGATCAAGTTCGACGGCGTCAGTGCGGGCAACGGCGGCCACGACCTGGCGAAGGAGTTTCGCCCGGGCCCCTGCGGTCGCATCGAGTACGCGTACTCGCGGCTGGCGCGCCGCGCCAACATCGATATGGAGGCGACGTACCTGCTGGCTGAGCGGGACTTCGCGCACTTCATGACCAGGCGTTTCGATCGCCGGGGTTCCCTGCGCCTTCATATGCACACTCTCGGGGGCATGCGACACGTTGACTACAACGTGCCGCAGGTCCTCACCTATGAGGACTACTTTCGCACGATCCAGGAACTCGACCTCGGTGCCCCCGCAGTGGAGGAGGCATATCGTCGCATGGTGTTCAATGTGGCGGCCCGTAACCAGGATGATCACGTCAAGAACGTCTCGTTCCTGATGGACCCATCCGGGCGGTGGCGGCTGGCGCCCGCGTACGATGTCAGCTACGCGACCGGCGGGCGCTGGGCGAGCACCCACCAAATGCGGGTCAATGGGAAGGACGACGCGTTCACGCGCGAGGATCTCCTCCAGGTGGGCGCCAAGTTCGGGATCTCAAAGGACGGCGAAGACGTGTTGCGAGACGTCGAGGAGGCGATCGCACACTGGCCTCGCGAGGCCGCAGACGCGGGGCTCGGGCGCCCTGAAATCAGGCGAATCCAGGCGGCGTTCCGCCACTTCGGGTAACCCAGTCCGCCGGGGCGGCCCTCACAGACCCCGCGGGTCGTGGTCGTGGCCCTGACAGTTACTCAGGCTTTCGGTAGGTTCTGAGGGCCTCAAGATATCCTTCAAGTGCGTGTCGGATCTGACGCACTTCCATTTGGACAAGGCTGTCAGCGATGACCCCCTCGCTTTCACGTAACACCCGGAGGACCTCAAGCCGGACCCCCGAGGAATCGAGCGGTTGCTGCCCCTCAACGGTCTCCGATTGGTGGTCGATCTCCGACGTGGTCAACCTCCCTCGCCACCGTACCAGGGATAGACCAGGTTTGAAGTACCGCAGCAGAACGTCGATGGCTTGAAACCTGAGTTCCGGAGACACGACCCGAGCGGTGGCGACGCTCTTGACGCTCTCAAACAGCCGCCGGTCGCGAAGAGTTGCTGTATTGTTCACCAACGCTGCCCTCGACGCAGAATCAGCTGGTGGCGACGACCACAGCGCGCCCAGCACGCGGGGGCCGTCTTCGACACAACCCGACAGCGTCCTGACTGCCGACTCAAACCCTCCTGGATCTAGAAGCCGCACCGCGCCCGAGACGGCGAGACATTCATCCCGTGTTGGCAGTGTGACTTGGGCCACGGACGGCGTTGCAAGTCCCCCGAGCAGGGACAACCCCGACAGGATCGCGACCCATGATCGCATCATGCCTCCACACCTGAAGCAGGGGCCCTAGCGAAGGGGCGGCTGGACTATGTCCGGCCTGACGGGGCTGACCTGGGATTCCAGCCAGCCAGACAGCTCATTTGCGCAGGCGGCCCACGTCGTACCAAGCTTCCCACGGCCCTCCAAGGCCCGGACGATCTCAACTACCCTGCGGCCGGCCTCGGCTCGGTCGAGGGGTTGGGCGCCGTCTGTGACCAAGGCGGGGGCCGTGCTGAGGGTATATTGCCAACATCCCTCCTGAAGGAACACCCGCGTGTTGCGGACAACGTACCCGACCAGGACGTTTACGAGTGCATGACGCAATGCAAGGGGGGTCTCGTCTGCCAATGCCATGCGACCGACGCCCTCGAACAATCGTTGGTCACGCAGTGTGCGGCTCGCTTCCCCCAGCGCGTACAGGTCGTCCCGATCTGCTGGGCGCGCGGCCCATTCTGCCAGCAGGGCCTCCGGACCACGATCCGGACAGAGCCCGAGAGCGAACACCGCCTCGCCATAGGTGTCACGCGCTCGCAGTCGGGCGGTGCGCGCAGCCTCGGCACACCCCTCGGCTGAGCGAGGCGGCAAACGCTGTTCCCGCTGGCCCAGTGCCGGCTGGGCGCCGATCAGTGACAGAATAAGGGCAACTGGCAGGTACCTCGTTGGGCGCATCGAGGCTCTCCGGCCGAAAGGGGTATCAGCGCTGCCCGACTGGAAGAAGGGCCTGCCGCCAAGAAAAGCAAGGCGACACCCCGGCCACCACTGCGGGCCCGCTATTGAACCCGCACGGTCCTGACGAGCGGCTGGCCACTTGGTTGCAACACCATGATGGTGAACGGGTCCCGCAGGGGTGGCTGGACGGTCTCGTCGTGGTCCAGGGGTACCGGCATCTGGGCGCACAAGCCATCCCTCCGCTCGCCGTGAAATCTGATGACCAGGCTGTCTCCACTGGTGCGCTTTTCGACCCGCGTGAGCCGCGAGCATTGGTCGCTGCCCACAATGCCGGAGAACCGGATGTCGAGTACTTCGGAGGAACCGATCGCGAGCGGGGCTGAAAGGCTGTCGACGCGGACGGTAAAAGCGGCCACGCCGGTTGTGAATACACCGCACCCCCAGGCCGCGCCAACCGATATAGAGGCCAACAGCCACCGGTCAAGGGAAAACCGCCTGTGACACCGTCGAGCGGGCCACCCCAAAGGCCTCCGGTACCGCCTCCGCACACGCGGCATACTAGAACTGGAGCCCGACAGAGAAGCGCCACACAAGCGCGGATTCCACTGCGGCGTCGACTCCATCGAATATCATCAGTCGAGCGGAAGACGCCACGACGAGGGCCGTCTTCCCAAGTGCGTGCCGGTACTCAACGCCAGTATCCATCCCCCCGCCGGGCCGGAGGCCATTCAAGGGGCCCTCGAGGGATGCGGTGACCACGGGTCCAGCCGTGACAAAGGGAGAGAACCGCCCAGTCGTCTTCGCGCGCAACCGCGGCCCTCCCCAGAACACGATCATGCTGTAGTCGAAGCCCCCGTTCTGGTTGTTCGCGATCGTGCGCACGGGGACAATATCGATTCCGACCAGGGCGCCGAACCCCCGGTACTGGTTCTCGAACTCCACTCCAACCCCAAGACCGTCGCCCGAGGTGGTGCCTCCCAGTCGGTAGTACCTGGCCGTTCCGAAAGAGGCACGAGGCTGCCTGCTCTCCCTCCCACCTCCTCCCTCTTCTCCCTTCTCCCTTCTCCCGTCGGAGAAAGGCTCGAACGCCCACCCGTCCCTCCAAATCAAACGAGCCAACGTCGTCGCGGAAATAGCCCCCGAGTTCCAGACCGAACGGCCAAACCGGGACTGCCAGAACGCTCAGGCCGACGATGACGAGGCGCCCCACAGGCCGCCCGGAGGTGCCCCCGACCGGTTCTGGTCCCCGAAAACCCCCAAGCCCCGCCTCCAGAGCCACCGTGGCACGAGGCGTAGCAATGAGTCCGTAGCGAACGACAGCCTGAAAGTCGCGACCGTCAGCCCCGCCAAGGTCCTTTCGTCCCCGAACGTCGCTCCAATAACCCCCCGATACCTGCAGTCCCAGTTCTTCACCTGCGCCCAGGGCGAGACCGAGTCTCCACCCCCCGAAGCTCCTGTCGTTCTGGGCGTTGTACTGGAGGATCGAACGAGCGCCGAACACGGAGATGGTCTGGGCAGCAACTGGGGCGTGGAGGCCCAGCAGCGATGCGCACACCGCGAGGAGAGCTGTGTGCACAGGGCGCGCAACCCAGACTCCGCCGCTCCCCCGCATCAAAGCCACACGGCCGTCCTTCAGGTCAAGGTATATAGATCAATTGCGCACGGCCCTCGATCGCGCCCTGTTTGCTAACGATGGCGCGATTCGCATCATTGTATGACTGGCCCACACTGCTTGGTAGGACCATGATGCCGACAATATCGTTGTTCTGAGCGGCACCACCCCTGTGACGGTGTTGTATAGCATATTTGGTCCCCTGCTCAAAACACGAATGCACGGACGCCGAACAGCAGACCATACTGTTCCGAGGAGTTTCGCTGCCTTTGCGCACCATCCGCCGACCTGAAGTCGCTGGTCACGAAGAACCGGCTGTAGAAAAGTTCCGCGTTCAGCGCGACATGTCGCGCGACGAACAGCGACCCCCCGATTCCCGCCACCCAGGTCCACTCGGTGTCGTCGACAGAAAGCGGATTAGGCGAATCATCGCTGGACCGGAAGTCCGTCCACACCCCCAGCGTCCGCACCGTGAGATAGGGGTAGAACTGCCCAACCGGTTGTGTCCCGCAAGCTGTAGAAATTCGTTCGGGTGATCCTGTCGGTGCTCCCG
>CAYINH010000123.1:0-7670 GCA_964364615.1 uncultured Gemmatimonadaceae bacterium | reverse complement strand
GCGCCAGCAGGTACGGCAACATCAGGAAGAACTGATAAGGTACGTCCAACCCCATCGCCTGGAAAAGAAACTGCAGTGCGGTGGCCCCGCCGAAGAGCAGCGCCGCGGCCAGCACCCAGGCCGGATGCCACCGCCCCAGGACCACGACCGCGATGGCGATGAACCCTCGACCCGCGGTCATCCGCTCGGCGAACGCCCCGACTTGGGCCAGAACCAGGGTCGCGCCGCCCAGGCCGGCCAGCGCCCCGCCAATCAGCGTCGCCACCGACTGCACCATCCGGATCCGCACCCCGTTGGCCCGGGCGGCCTCCGGGGCCTCACCGGTGGCGCGGAGCTGAAGTCCCCAGCGAGTGCGGAACAGCAGCCACCAGGTCGCCGGCACCAGCGCCCAGGCCAGATAGGTCGGCGCCGGCTGCATGAAGAACGCCTCCCCCAGCACCGGAATTCGCGACAGTCCTGGAATCGACAGGTTGCCAAGGGTGGGCAGGTCGAGCCCGGCGCCAGCGCCACCCAGCGTCTCCCGATAGATCACACCGGTGATTCCGATTGCGCCGAGGGTCACCGCAGTCCCGGCGATGATCTGATCGGCTCGGCCCACGACGGCGGTCCCCACGAACACCAGCGCCATCATCACGCCGGCAGCGGCGCCCACCAGCATGCCGATCCAGGGACCCAGTTCCGGCGCGGCCAGGGCCCCGGCCAGCGCCCCGGCCAGCATCGCCCCTTCGATCCCGAGGTTGATCACTCCGCCACGCTCCGCCAGCGTCTCGCCTAGCGCCGCCAGCAGCAGCGGGGTGCTGACCCGCACCGCAGCGGCCAGGAACCCGGCCAGGATGGCCCAGTCCATCAGGCGGCCTCCTCCCCGGATTCCACGAACACCGCGAGCGCCTGACGCCGCCGTCCGACCACCTCGGCCAGCAGCACCACCAGGATGATCGTGGCCTGCGCGACATACACCGCGACCGACGGGATCCCGGCCTCGCGCTGCATCGCCCCCGCCCCGGCTTCGAGCGCCCCGAACAGCATGCCGGCGGCCACGATCCCGAGCGGGCGGCCCCGCGCCAGCAGCGCGACCGCGATCGCGGTGAAGCCGTATCCCGGAGAGAGGTTCTGATAGAGCGCCCAGGTGACGCCGCTCACCTCGAGCCCACCGCCCAGCCCGGCGATCGCCCCGGACAGCAGGAGCGCCGTCGCAAGCAGTCGACCCGCATCGATCCTCCCGCTGACTGTCGCAGCCCTCGCTCCCAGTCCCACGGCCTTGAGCCGGAATCCCCACACCGTTCTGGCGAACACCACCGCGAGCACCCCGGCCAGCAGGACCGCGACCAGAAAGCCGAGATGCAATCGAGTGCCGGGAATCACCGGGAGCCGCGCCGCCACCGCGATCGGATCGCTCTGCGGATAGAACCGGTTGCTCTCCTGCAGCGGGCCCTGCACCATCCAGCTCACCAGCGCCTCGGCCACGAAATTGAGGAGCAGTGTGGTGATGACCTCCAGCACCCCGAACCGAAGCCGGAGGACCACCGGGACGACGACCCAAAGGGCGCCGGCCAGTGCACCCGCACCCAGCACCAGCAGCCACGCCACCGGGCCAGGCAGGCCTGCCACCTGAATCCCGGTCCAGGTGGCGGCGATCGCCCCCACCAGAAACTGACCTTCCATCCCGATGTTGAAGGCGCCTCCCCGGAAGGCGAGCGCGAACCCGAGGCCGAGCACGATGAGCGGAATCGCCCGCACCAGAGTGGCCGAACTGATCGCGTACCAGGACCCGAAGGCGCCGCGACCGAGGGCGCCGAAGGCTTCGATCGGAGAGTAGCCCAAGGTGGCAAGCCCGAGGGCCAGCACCAGGAGGCCGGCGCCGATGGCCGCCACCACCGTCGCGGCAGGAGAGCGCAACAGACGCTCCATCACCCGGACTCCGGGCCGCCAGGACCGAGCATCAGACGACCGATCAGTCCGCGTGACATGGCAGGTTCCACCGGGAAGAGTCGCCCTCGGGCCACCACCACCACCCGGTGCGCCAGGGCAAGGACCTCATCCAGATCGGCCGAGTAGAGCAGGACCGCGACCCCCTCGCGCGCGGCCCGGCGGAGGTGGCCGTGCACCGCTGCCGTGGCCGCGATGTCGAGACCGCGGGTCGGGCCCTCAGCGACCAGTACTTTGGGGCGCCCCTCCAGCGCCCGCGCCATGACCAGTTTCTGTTGATTCCCGCCGCTCAGGGCCAGCGCCTTGGCTGATGGTCCCGGGGCGCGGACGTCAAACTCGATCAGCAACTGTCGGGTCCGGGCCCGAGCGGCAGGCCAATCGATCCACCCTCGCCGGACCCACGGCGCCTCAGCGCCCAGACCGAGGGTGACATTCTCGGCGAGCGAAAGCTCGGGGATCAGCCCCTCGGTGGTGCGGTCCTCCGGCACCAGCGCCACCGGCCCGTCCACTCGGAGCAACCCGGCCAGCGGGCTGGCCAGGCCGGCCACGGCGTGCAGCAGCTCCCGGTGTCCGTTCCCCTCCACCGCCGCAAGGCCGACGATCTCCCCGGCATGCACCATCAGATCGGCGCCCTCGAGCCCGATACCACGGCCGTCGAGCCCCGCCAGCCGGAGTCCCCGAGCGTCGACCCGGAGCTCCCCGCCCGGAGTGGGGGACGGCCGGGTTCTCGGGGGGGCCCCGGCCGCAGTCGCTTCGGCAACCCGGCCCAGCATCGCCTCCGCCACCTGGTCCGGTGTCACCTCAGGGAGCGGGGCGGTGAGGGTGACCCGGCCATCCCGAAGCACGGTGACCCGATCCGCCACCCGGAACACCTCGTCGAGCTTGTGGGTGATCAGCACCACCGATCCACCATCGGCCGCGAATCGCCTAACGGTGTCGAGCAGGTCATCCACTTCGGGCGGGGTGAGCACGGCCGTCGGTTCATCGAGCAGCAGTATCCGGGCGTCGGCCGCGAGCGCCTTGACGATTTCCAGGCGCTGGCGGAGGCCGACCGGAAGGGTCTCCACCTTCGCCGCCGGATCGAGCCCGGTCCACAGCCGGGCCTGCACGGTGCCGGCGGCCGGAGCCGAGAGACCCCGACCGATCCCGTGCCCCGCGCCGAGGGCGACATTCTCGGCCACCGTGAGGGCGGGAACCGAGGTGAAGTGCTGATGGACCATTCCGATCCCGAGGGTCCGCGCGGTCCGCGGCGAATCCACCACCTGCAGGATCCCGTCCACCCGGAGTTCTCCCTCCTCCGGCCGGAGCAGTCCGAGCGCCACCAGCATCAACGTCGTCTTCCCCGCCCCGTTCTCCCCCAGCAGGGCGTGCACCTCTCCGGGGGCCAACAGGAAATCGGCCCCGTGCAGGGCACGCACGGAGCCGAATCGCTTGGCGATCCCGCGAAGCTCGAGCACCGGGGTGGTCACTTCACAGGCCGGTCGGGTGGTCGTGGAACGCCCAGGGGAGACCGAATCGATCGGAGAGGTGGGCGGCCAGCGCCTTCACGCCGACCTGCTCGGTGGCATAGTGACCGGCATAGAGCACGTTGACGCCCAGCTCCATCGCATCGAAGAAGGTGTGATGGGACCCCTCCCCGGTGAGGAAGCTGTCGCACCCGATCTCAAGCGCCGCCGCGATCTTGTCCCCCGCCGCACCGCTGATGATCCCCAGCCGCCGCACCTCCTCCGGCCCACCTGGCAGCAACTGGGTCGTGGTCCCGAGCAGGGCATCCACTCGACGCACCAGCTCGTCGCGCGAGATGGCCAGCTTCCCCGCGAACCCAAGCGGCACCCCTTTGTAGTCCCCGAACGGTTGCAGGTCGGCGAGCGCGAGTTCGCGGGCCAGAATGGCGTTGTTGCCGACCTCCGGATGCACGTCGAGCGGAATGTGGGCCGAGTAGAGCGCCACGTCGTGGGCCATCAGCCGGCCCAGTCGGCGATACCGGCGCCCCGTCACGGGCTGGAGGCCGTCCCAGAAGAGCCCGTGATGCACCAGCAGCAGGACCGGACCCGGGGCGGCGGCGAGGCTGTCGATCACCCCATCGATCGTGGCCTGCGACGCATCCACTGCGGCCACCAGCCGGGCAATCTTGCCCCGGTTCTCTACCTGGAGACCGTTGAGGGCCGTGCTCGCATCGGGCACCTCCGCAATCCGCAGGTACTCGTCGAGATAGCTGGTCAGGTCAGGGAGAGTCGCCATGGTCGGACCCGTTCGTCAGGGGAGTACCCCGCCGGCTTCTCGATCCACTACCTGCAATTCGCCGCTTCGGATCGCCGCCTCGGCGGCGCGCACCTTGGCGAGGACGCTGTCGGGGATCAGGTGGGCCAGGGCGGGGTTGGACTGGTACCGCACCACGCCGCTTTCCAGCCCGAAGGTCTCCACCCGAGGGACGAAGCGGTGCTCCTTCACCTCGATGGCAATCAGCAGAAACGACTGCGGGAGATCGATCACCGCCGACCCGAGCACCCGGTCGGGGGCGAGCGGGGCCTGGTCCGCGTTGGACCCAAAGACGTAGACCCCGGGGGTGTCCTTGGCGGCCTGGAAGACTCCCAGTCCCGCGGCATCCGCGTTGTGGTGCAGCATGTCGACGCCGAGCCGGATCAGGGCGAGACTCGCCTCGCGCCCGGCCACCGCGTCGTCGAAGTTGTTGAGGTAGACGCTGCGGGAGTCGACTGCGGGGTTCACCGCACGGGCACCGGCGGCCCACGCTTCATAGGCGAGCCGCACCGGCGGCAGTTCGATGCCCCCGACGTAGCCGATCCGGTTGGTCTTCGTCAGCGAGCCCGCCACCATGCCGGCCAGGTAGGTCGCCTCCGAGAGCCGGAAGACCATCGGCACCACGTTGCCCTTCACCCGCTGGCCGGAGGTGATGACGAAGACCACCTCGGGGTAGAGCGCGGCGACTCGCTCAGCGGCGTCCTGGAACTCGAACCCGTGGCCGAAGACCACCTGGTAGCCCTGGGCGCCGTAGGTCCGGAGCGCCTCTTCCTGCTCGCCGGGAGTGCGCGCCTCGACGTGGCTCACCGGAATCCCGAGCGAATCCCGGATCTTCATCAGGCCGGCGTAGGCCCCGGCATTCCAGCTGGCATCCGCGATGGAGCCCGGGGTGACCAGGGCTACCCTGAACTCCGTCGTCGGAGCCCGTTGGCTGCACGCAACAAGAGCCAGTGTTGCGGCGGCGGCGAGACAGTGACGAAACATTGTCAATTACACCTGACTTAAACCCTGGCCGAGATTGCCTGTTCACGTTCGGCCACCGCCCCATCCCTGGGGTCCGCCGGCTGGCGCATCATGACCTCCCCGTTGATCCGCCCACCTTCGTGAATCAGCAGCCGGGCCGTGATGATGTTCCCGGTGACCACCGCGGTGTCCAGCAACTCCACCCGCTCGGATGCCTCGATGCCACCCAGCACCACTCCACCGATGACCGCTTCGCGGGTCACGATGTCACCCTCGACCACGGCGCCGGCGGCCACCAGTACCTGTTCCAGCGCGGTCAGATTCCCGGTGACCCGCCCCTCGACCTTGACCACTCCGCGGGTTTCCAGGTGACCGATGATCTCGAGGTCGCCGGCCACGATGGAGAGGCTGGCCGGCTCGGACCGACGCCGGGTCGCCTGATGGGAACTGCCGCTCTGGAATATGGCCATGCTCAGGGGGTCTCCTTGACGAACGTGGTGGGATCCACGGCGCGTCCATTCAGTCGAATTTCGAAGTGCAGGTGCGGCGCGGTGGACCGCCCGGTATTCCCGCTCAGTCCCATCACGTCCCGCTCGCGCACCAGGGCGCCCGGACTCACGGTGATCCGGGACAGGTGCCCATACATCGTCTGGTACCCGTCGGGGTGCAGGAGGAGGACGTACAGACCATAGTCGCGAGCCGCGCCGGCCTCCACCACTGTGCCCCCACCGGCCGCCCGCACCAGGCTCCCCTCCCGGACCGCGATGTCGAGTCCCGGGTGCGGCTCATCTCCCGGTCCGGCGCTGTCACTGGCCCCCCGGGTGACAAATCCCGGCTCGTCCAACGGCCACCGGTTCGGGAGGGTTCCCCCACCCGGTGGCGTCGGGACCGTGACCCCGCGCACCAGCAGCGGGGCGGACACCAGGACACCGGGCGTCAGGGCGCTCAGGGCACTCAGGGCCGGAACGATGTCGGCGCCGACCATGTTCCGGAGCCGGGAGAATGCGCTCTCCACGCTGTCGAGGGCCTGCGCCAGTTCCTCGACCCGGGTGTTTTCTCCCTCCAGTCGCTCCACTTCCCGGGTCAGCGCCGGCACCCGGGCCGCGGCCCTTGCCACCGGGGCGGCCAGCGCGACCCCGAGCAGCGCGACCACCAGCAGCAGCACCACCGTGACCGCCAGTGCATGCAGGCTCCAGAGCGGCACCCGGAAGGTACGCGATTCAAGCTGGTCTTCCCGGAACATGACCAGCACCACGTACCGCGTTCCGCGACGCAGTTTCATCCGTCGAACGGCTCGCCCAGCAGGAGTTCGAGCAGCCGGGCCAGGTCGTCGTTGGAGTAGTAGTGGATCGTCACCGCGCCCCGCCCGCGCCGCTTCGCGGTAACCCGAACATCGGTGCCGAGCCGTTTGCGGAGCGCCTCTTCCACCCGACGCTGCTCGATCGAGGCGGGACGCGCGACCTGGCGGGAACGACGGAGCCGAGGCCGCACGGCGGACGCCGCCGGACCTTCGCCCCGGATCAGCGCTTCGGTTTCCCGCACCGACCACCCGTGGGCCACCACCTCCTTGGCGATCCGACCGATCTCCTTCGCATCCGACAACCCGAGCAGGGCCCGCGCGTGACCCTCCGACAACTGGCGGGCCTGCACCATGGCCTGGATCTCCGCCGGCAGGGTCAGCAGTCTGAGGCTGTTCGCCACCGTCGGCCGGCTCTTGCCCACCAGCCGCGCCACCTCACCCTGGGCCACCCCGAACTCATCGATCAACCGACGGTAGCCCACGGCCTCGTCAATCGGGGAGAGGTCGTCCCGCTGCAGGTTCTCGATCAGGGCGAGGGTGAGCAACGCCCGATCATCGACCTCCCGCACCACCGCCGGGATGACTTTCCAACCGAGCTGCTGGACCGCCCGCCAGCGGCGTTCCCCCGCGATCAATTCGTACTCGCTCCCGTGGGGGCGGACCAGGACCGGCTGCAGCAGGCCCGAGGCCTCAATCGAGGCGGCGAGCTCATTCAGGGCCGATGGATCCAACTCCCGTCGCGGCTGAAACGGATTGGGTCGAATCGCGGTGACCGGGAGCTGGCGGAGGGCACCCGACGCCTCGGCACTCTCCCGGGAGATCGGACCGAGCAGCGCCTCCAGCCCGCGTCCCAGCCGCTTGGTTTCCGTCATCCAGTTGCCTCCTCCAAGGTGCGCGCGGTGCGCCGCCGAGCCAACAACTCCTGGGCGGCGCCGAGGTAGCTCTTGGCCCCGATCGACTGAACGTCGTAGGCCAGCACCGGCATGCCGAAGCTGGGTGCCTCGGCCAGTCGCACGTTCCGCGGGATCACCGTGGTAAAGACCTTGTCGCCAAAGTACTCGCGGGCGTCGTTGGCCACCTGGCGGCAGAGGTTGAGGCGGGCATCGTACATCGTCAGCAGCACCCCGTCGATCGCCAGACCGGGATTGAAGTTCTGCTGCACCACGTGCACCGTGTTGAGCAGTTGGGAAATCCCTTCCAGCGCGTAGTACTCGCACTGAAT
>CAYINH010000122.1:0-7682 GCA_964364615.1 uncultured Gemmatimonadaceae bacterium | reverse complement strand
CGGTGGGTCGAGATACCCCTGCCGTAGCTCCTGCGTGCAGGTCCGTGCGAACTCAGGTCCGGGTCTGAGCTGCTGCCGGTTTGGAGGACCCCTCCAGCGGGTGTTGCAGGACCTCGGCGTGACCTGGAGCATGAGTCGGCCGGGGGGAACGCGTGGGATAACGCGGCCATGGAGAGCTTCCTTCTCCTCGTTCGGGATCGAAAGGACCGCCCGGAAGAACTATCGCTCCGGCGACGCCGCGCGAGCGGATGGGTTCGACCCTCTCCTAGCGCTGGGCCAGCCAGGAGCTAGCGCGCCCCGCTGTTGAGAAAGGTTCGACATGGGGATTGGTCGGTTATTATTATAGGCAACCATGACCATTCCCAAGTTCATGCTGTTGGCGATGGGCCCATTCCTGATTCCTCAAGGACTGGCCGCACAATCCGGGGGGCCGACCCCGACTGACATCCGTCGGCAGGTCGACGCTGTCTTGACGGTCCATGGGGTTGCCCATTACGGAAGACTCCTCGAATGGACCGACTCGACTGTGCAGCTCGGCTGTCGCACCCGTCAAGAGCGTTGCCTGGAAGCTTTCCGTTCGTTCTTGAGGAAGGATCTCGACGCGCTCAGGGTACGAAGAGGTACCCGACTGGGCAGGGGACTCCTGATCGGTGCCGGGATCGGGGTCACCCTCGGAGCGATTGCGGGGGTGATCCACGGGCCGGAGGGGGACTTGTCCAAGGGTGACATGGCTGGAGGGGTTGGAATGGTAGGTGGCATCGCGGGGGGGCTGGTCGGGGCGCTCGTTGGAGGAAGCAGCGAGCGGTGGGTCGAGATCCCCTTACCGTAGCTCCCCCTTGGGGGTCCTTGCGAACTCAGGTCCGGGTCTGAGCTGCTCCCGGGTTGGAGGACCACTCCAGCGGGACTGTTGGCGCCTCCCCCCTCCACCTATGGTTGCCTCCGGGGAGCTACCGGTTGGCCATCGAGCAGGGTGCCCAGCACCTGCACCCGACGGAGATCATCGGGCAGCACGGCCCGTGGATCTTCGGAGAGAATCGTGAAGTCGGCCCGGAACCCGGGAGCAATCACCCCCCGGTCAGCCTCGGCGAAGGCGGCCCAGGCCGGTCCGGTGGTCATCGCGGCGAGGGCATCGGCCAGGATGACTTTCTGCTCCGGCAGCCAGCCACCGACCGGGAGCCCGTCCGCCCCGCGACGGGTCACCATCGAGAACAGACTCAGGATCGGGTCGCCGGTATCGGAGGCCGGGAAATCCGTGCCGGCCGCGACCACGACCCCGGCCTCCAGGAAATGCCGAGTGGGGACCGCCCAGCGCACCCGGTTGGGACCCAGTCGATCGGCCGCCCACCGTCGGTACTCGCCGACGAAGACCGGCTGAATCGACGCGACCACCCCGTGCCGGGCAAAGCGCTCAATGTCCGCGGGGCGGATCACCGAGACATGTTCGATCCGGAAGCGTTGCGCCCGGGCCGCGGAATCAACTCGCCCGAAGGCGTCGAGCACCCGGGAGACCGCGCGATCCCCGATGGCATGGACGGCGACCTGGAATCCCCGCTCCGCCGCCCGGCCGAGGACGTCATCCAGCAACGAGTCCGAGAGCAGGACCAGCCCCCGCTCCCCCGGGGCATCCGAATAGGAGTCGGTCAGCTGTGCCCCTCGCGACCCCAGCGCGCCGTCCACCACGACCTTGAGCGCCCGAACGGTCAGTCGGCCATCAAAGAGATCGGTCTGGGAACCTTCGGCGAGGGCGCTGTCGGCGCTGGCGCCGGGGGCATTCACCATGGCGTACACCCGGATCGGCAGCTTGCCCTCGCCGGCCAGCGCCTGGTACAGCCGCACGGTGGACCATGACACACCCGCATCGTGAATGCTGGTCAGCCCCCATCGAGCGTATTGACCCAGGGCCAGCTCCAACCGACGCCGAACCATTGCCGGGGCATCGGGGGGCACGGCAACGCGCACCAGTTCCACCGCCTCATCGACCAGGACACCGGAAGGACTGCCAGCCGAATTGCGGAAAAGACGACCGCCGGCCGGGTCCGGCGTGTCCGCGTTGATCCCCGCCAACTCCATGGCATTGCTGTTGACCCAGACCGAGTGAAGGTCGATCCGGTCAAGCAGGACCGGGTGATCTGGCGCCACCGAGTCGAGGTCGGCCGCGGTCGGGAACTCGACCGGGGTCCAGTATCCCTGATCCCAGCCCCCGCCCAGAATCCACGTACCCGCCGGCGCCTCCGCCACGGCGGCGCCCACCCGGGATACGATGTCCTCCCGACTCAGCCCACGCAGGTCGAGCCGCTCCAGCTGCTCCCCCAGCATGAGTGCGTGGGCGTGGGCGTCGGCCAGTCCGGGCACCACCACGCCTTCGAGGGTATCGAGCACGACGCCGCGGGGGGCCGCCTTCCGGACCTCCGCCACGGTTCCGATCATGGTGATCCGCCCACCGGACACCGCGACGGCCTGAACGGTGGGGTGGGCCGAGTCGAGGGTGATGAAGGTGCCGATGAAGACCCTGTCGGCCGAGACCCGAGGGCCGCAGGCGGCGGTCAGGAGGGCGGCGGCGAGGGCCGGAGCGAGGCGAACGGCGGCGGGTGGGGTCATGAGAGGACTTGGCAACGCTACGGAGAGGCGGTCCCGAAGGCAAGCACTATATTCCCCCCCATGACCAGACCTTCTGCGGCCTTCCTGCGGGGGCCCCGCATTTCGCCCAAGGGCATTACCGGCGCCGAGCCGGTGGCCGACCTGATCGACGGCGCCTTCCTGGCCTACAACGCCGGGCGGCTGCGCGAGGCCTGCCAACTGTTCACGACCAGGATACTGGAACCGGATGTGACCGTCGCGATGAGCCTGACCGGGGCCATGACTCCGGCCGGGCTCGGGATGAGCACCCTGATCCCGCTGATGGAGGCCGGCTTCGTGGACTGGATCATCTCCACCGGGGCCAACCTCTACCACGACGCCCATTTTGCGCTCGGCTTGAGCCTCCACCAGGGCTCGCCGACCAACGACGACGTCGAGCTGCGGGCGAAGGGCGTCGTCCGGATCTACGATATTCTGTTCGACTACAGCGTCCTCCTCTCGACCGACGCCTTTACCCGGGAGGTCTGCCAGAACCCCGAGTTCCAGCGGCCAATGAGTTCCGCGGAGTTCCACTACCTCCTCGGCGGATACCTCAAGGCTCGGGAAGAGGCCCTCGGGCTGAGCAAGCGATCGGTCCTCAGCATGGCGCACGAGCTGGAGATTCCGATCTACACCTCCTCGCCAGGCGACAGCTCGATCGGGATGAACGTGGCCGAGATGGCATTGCGGGGAAGTCCGCTCCGGTTCGACGTCTCCGCCGATGTGAATGAGACCGCGGCCATCGTGCTGACCGCCAAACGGGCCGGCGGCAAGAGTGCTGCGGTCATCGCGGGGGGAGGCAGTCCCAAGAACTTTCTGCTGCAGACCGAGCCGCAGATTCAGGAAGTGCTCGGGATCGACGAGAAGGGCCATGATTTCTTCCTGCAGTTCACCGATGCCCGACCCGACACCGGCGGCCTGTCGGGGGCCACGCCGGGCGAGGCGGTCTCCTGGGGCAAGATCGATCCCGAGCAGCTCCCGGGAACGGTCGTCTGCTACCTCGACACCACGGTGGCGCTCCCGCTGCTCACCGCCTACGCCCTTTCCCGGCACCCGCCTCGGCCCCACAAGCGGCTCTATGCCCGGCGCGAGGAGATGATGCAGCTGTTGATCGACGAGTACACTGCGGCCAGGGCGTTCCGGGATGAGCGCGCCGAGGTGGCCCGGAAGGTTCAGTGACCAAGCCGGGCCCTTCGACCCGGTACAGCGCCTACGCGCTGGGTCTGCTGACCGTCATCAACGTGGTCAACTACCTCGAACGAAACGCGATCTTCGCGCTGTTCGAGCCGATCAAACGCGACCTCAACCTCACTGATACCCATCTGGGCTGGCTCGGGTCGGCCTACATCCTGGTCTTCTCGCTGGCGGCGCTGCCGGTGGGACTGATGTCCGACCTCAGGAGCCGGACTGCGGTCACCGCCTTCGGGGTCGGGCTCTGGAGCATTGCCACCAGCATCGGGGGGCTGGTGCGGAGCTTTCCCGGCCTGCTGGCGACCCGCGCCGCAGTAGGTCTCGGTGGGGCGGCGGCCAACGCGGCGAGCACCGCGCTGGTGGCCGACTATTTCCCCGGAGCGCGGCGGGCGCTGGCGATGAGCATCTTCACCGCCGGGCTGGCGCTCGGCGGGGTACTCGGCATTCTGGCGGCGGGGCAGCTGGAGGCGCTGTATGGCTGGCGAGTCACCTTCATGGCGCTCGGGCTGCCGGGTTTCGGGTTGGCCTTGCTGGTGGCGCGGCTGCGGGACCCGTTGAAGGGAGGGCCGATGCCGTCGGTCCTGGCCCAGCTCCGCCAGCTGGAGCTCGGGACCGTCGCCATCCTGTCGGCGTGCCGGTGGATTGTGGCCGGGCTCGCGACCGCCGCGCTGGCGGCCTGGGTGGCGGATCGACAGTTCGGGGCCGACTCGGCGGTGGACGGGGCGGTCTTCGCGATCTTTGCCGGACTGGGACTGGCAATCAACATCATGGTCTGGGTCCGGCAGGCCGCCCGGAATGAGGGCGCCGGGGAGGAGCTCGAGCAGGGATTGGAGACCGCGTTCGAGGGATTGCTCCGGGCGATGCGGCTGGTGTTCCGGACGCCAACCCTGGTCTATGTGTTTGTGGGTGGCGCGATGATCTCGTTCGGGATGAACGGGTTGATCGGCTGGGCACCGGTCTTCATGACCAGGGAGTTGCACCTGACGGTCGCCGCGGCGACCGTGCTGCTGGGCAAATGGGGATTGGTAGCGGGGATCGCAGGCACGCTGGCTGGGGGGTTCCTGGCCGACTGGCTCCAGCCGCGGTATCACGGCGCGCGGGTCCTGATCGGAAGTTCGGGGTTCCTGATCGGCGGACCGCTGGCAATCTGGCTGCTGACGATCCGGGATCTGGAGCTCTTTGTCCCGGTCTTTGCGGTCGCGTTCTTCTTTCTCACCTGGTATAACGGGCCGCTGACGACGGTGATCTTCGACGTGGTCCCGGCCAAGGTCAGCACCACGGTGGCGGGAGCGTTCCTGGCGTTCATCCACCTGGCGGGGGACGCCATTGCGCTGCCGCTGGTGGGATTTCTGTCGGACACGTTCGGGATCGGGACCGCCGTGCTGGTGCTGCCCGCGATGGCCTTGCTGGGTGGAATCGTGGCGATGGGTGCGCTTCGGACCGTCAAGGCCGATATGGAGCGGGTGGTCCTGGCGAGTACTGGTTGAAGCTCTGGATTGAGGCCGACGCGACGCCACGGGAGGTGAAAGACGTGGTGTTTCGCGCGGCCCCGACGTGGCGGACCAGCACATCGTGGACAACGCTGAACCTGGCGACCTGGTGGTCACTCAGGATATCCCGCTGGCGGCCCTGCTGGTCCCCCGGGACATCGTGGTCCTGGACCCGCGGGGAGAGGAGCACACCATGGAAACCATCGGGGAGCGGCTCTCGATTCGGGATTTCATGGATCAACTCCGGTCGGCGGGGGCCGTGACCGGGGGCCCGCCACCCTACGACGCTCGCGCCAAGCAGGCCTTCGCAGCAGCGTTGGATCGAGCCCTATCTCGCCTGTTCCGCCAGCCCTAGGGTCATTGGACCAGGCCGCGGCGAACGCCTGGAGACCTGGAGACCTGGAGACCTGGAGACCTGGAGACCTGGAGACCGCCGAAGGAAATTGCCAACCTGCTGGCGATCCGCGCCGAGGTTCTCGCCCGAAGGTTCTGGAATCGGGAACAGGGGCTCCCCCTGCGGAGACCGCGTCTGAATCGCAGGGACCACCCACCGACCCGGATGCGGACAGCCACCCGCCATTCTGGCCACAGGCTTGCAGTATCCGCGGGCATCTCCGCCTTCGTTCCCCACTCCTCGACCACCACTACCAGAGGCCACCATGACGACCAAATCACTCCCTTTGCTGGCCGCCCTGCTGCTCGCTTCGGTCCACCCGGCCCTGGCCCAGCGCTCCAACGACCTGGGCCTGGTGGCAGTTGGGCTGACCGGGTCTACGCTCGGGATCGGTCCCGAGGTTTCCCTCCACCTCTCCCCCCGACTCGGGCTCCGCGCCGGCTACTACTACCTCTCCCTCAACTTCGAGGAGGCGGTGGATGAGATCCGCTACGATATCAGCCCCGACTGGCGGAACCTCACGGCTCTGGTCGATCTGCACCCGTTCGCCAATGCGTTCCGGCTGACCGGGGGGCTGGTGCTGTGGAACACCTCGGTCAAGGGGGAGGCCGTGCTCACCGGGCCGGTGACCATTGGTGACGTGGTCTACCAACCCGCACAGGTGGGCTCGTTGATGGGTACCGCCGATTATTCCCGAACCATCGCCCCGCTCGTGGGACTGGGGGTCGCGGGCCGCGGCCGCTTCGCGGTGATGTTCGACGTGGGGGTCGTGATGACCGGCCATCCGAAGGTCGATCTTACGGTGAATTCTCCCCTCACCGGGGCCGAGCGGGCCCAGCTGGATGCGGAAGTACAGCAGGAGGAGGCTTCGGCCCAGGCCGAGATCGATGATCAGCCGCTGGCCAAGTATTACCCGGTGGTGTCGCTCGGGTTCAAGATCCGGTTCTGACGCCTTGCGCCCCGATCCCCCTGGCCCATTGACAAGCAGCGGCCAGGGGGAGATTCGTTCTGCAGCGCTCCCCTGCGGGCATCCGAGGCGCTGCCTGGCCGGGCCACCGTTCCCGACCCGGCAGCAGACGCGCCAGCCACACGCACCCAAGGATAATCGTGGGACCGCTCACCACACGGCAGGTGCTCTTCCGCATTGCCGCCATCATGTCGGTGGCGGAATTGTCGATCATGCTGGTCCTGGGGACGGTTCCGCACGAGGCGAGCACCAACGCCGAAGCTGCTCTGGATGCTGTACTGCTGGCGGCGTTGGCCACTCCCGCGATCTACTTCTGGGTCATCAGACCATTTGTGGTGGCTCGGGACGAGGCGCTGGTTCAGATCGGCCGCCTGGCGCTGACCGATCCGTTGACTCATCTGGCGAATCGACGCCTGATATCAGAACACCTGGGAATAGCCATCGCGGCGAGCGTCCGGCATAAGGAGTATGGCGCGGTGCTGGCGCTGGATCTGGATGAATTCAAGGCGATTAACGACAGCCATGGCCACAAGGCGGGGGATGCGGTGCTGGTTGGGGTCGCTGAACGGCTGCCATCCATCATCCGCGCTGAGGATGTCGTCGGGCGCCTGGGTGGCGATGAGTTTGTCATCCTGATTCACCGTCTCGGCACCGACGAACCGGTGGCACGCGACCGGGCATTGCTGATAGCGGACAACCTGATCGCGCTGGTCAAGCAACCGCTTGAGTTGAACGGCAAGATATTGCAGGTCGGCGCCAGCATCGGAATCCGCCTGCTGGGCTCCAGAACCCTGGATGTGCCGACCGCACTCCACGAGGCGGATGTTGCGTTGTACCGTGCCAAGGACGCCGGGAGAGGGCGGGCGGTCGTTTTCGAGGAGACGGAACCGACGCCGTGAAGCGATAGGGAAGGTCAAGCCCGGTGGTGGTCGCCTCGCCTCAGTGCCTCAGTTCGGTGAGGGCCCGATCCAGGCCGGACGATGTCCCACTTGAGGACCCGGCGTGCCTGGGGATGGGTAAACCC
>CAYINH010000121.1:0-7725 GCA_964364615.1 uncultured Gemmatimonadaceae bacterium | reverse complement strand
TCGAAGCCAGCCCCGTCTGGCAGGCCACCGAGGATCTGCTCCGCAGTGTGCCCGGCATCGGGCCGGTGGTGAGCCGCACCCTGATCGGCGCGCTCCCGGAACTGGGCCACCTCAACCGCAAGCAGATCGCCGCCCTGGTGGGCGTCGCGCCCCACGCCCGGGACAGTGGCACCCTCCGCGGTCACCGCATGGTGTGGGGCGGTCGGGCCCCGGTGCGGGCGGTGCTCTACATGGGAGCCCTGGTGGCGGCCCGCCACAATCCGGTGATCCGTGTTTTCTATCAGCGGCTCCGCACGGCCGGGAAGCCAGCCAAGGTGGCGCTCACCGCCTGCATGCGAAAACTGCTGGTGATGCTCAACGCCATGGTCCGGGACCAGACCTACTGGTCACCCGCCGCGGCCACTTGACGAACGGAACGAAAGACAGTTGCTAACAAGTATTGGGTTGCGACCGGTCGTGTCACGCCGTGATATGTGGGAATAACCACATATCGCACCTAGGTTAGCGCCTCTTGGATCACCCTCGGCCGGTTGGTGATGATCCCCGACACCCCCCGCACCCACAGCTCCACCGCCCGCTCGGGATCGTCCACCGTCCACACATGCACCGGGACACCCGCCTCCCGCGCGGCCGCAACCACGCCAACCCGAGGAACCTCAACCCGACCCTTCCACCGGTCCGGCACCGCATAGCACAGACACCTGGGCTCCACCCGCAACCCCAACCGCGCCCTGACGTATAGCCCCAGAATGTCCCTCCGGCTAGCCCCCACCAGGTACGGCGGCTCCCGGAACGCGTTGAGTGCCTTGTCCTGGAACGACGCCAGGACACACCGCTCCACCGCCCGCTCCTCCAGCAGTACCTCGGCCACCTCGTCCTGCGCCTCGACCGCCTTCAACTCGACCAGAATCGGCATTGTGGGGAAGGCGCGAAGCACTTGATACAGCGCCGGCGGATGGATGCCCTTGCCTTGGAAGGGATGGCTTCCGTCGGCAGCGGTGAACCCCGCCCCGGCGTCGCGGGCACAGACCTGGTCCCAGGTGAGGTCCGCAATAGCATCAGCGCTCCCCCAGGTTCGCGCCAGGGTCGGGTCATGCATCAGCACCGCCACCCCGTCCTTCGTCAGCCGGACATCCAGCTCGAAGGCATCACACCCCTGCTGAACCGCCAGCTCGAACGCCGGCAGGGTGTTCTCCGGCGCCTCCGCCGAGGCCCCGCGATGGGCGATGACCAGCCGGCGCGAAGGATCGAGCAGGTTGAGGGTCGCCTCCCCAGGGCCGCTCACCGCCCGGCCATCAGCCCCCACAGGTTCTGGAGGTACACGATCTCTGCAAGTTGTCCCGGGGTGCCCTGCCGGACCATGACGAACGATCGGCCGTCGGGAAAGACGTCATAGTTCCGGTGCGGCGTGGCGAATTCATACCGGCCAACGCCGAAGAGCTCCGTCCGGGCCTGGACCCGTCCGCCCGCGATCGTCGCCGACACCATCTTCGGCTCCGCGCCACCGCCGGAGCGATAGAACAGTTCCTTCCCGTCGCGGGACCACGCCGGCTCGGTGCCCCCGCTCTGTGACACCTGCACCTTGGATCCCAGGCCCGGCCAGCTCCGGAGGTAGACCTCCATGCGACCCGATTCGTCCGACTGATAGGCGAACCACCGCTCATCGGGGGAGAGCGCGGGCCACCCCTCCCAGTAGCGGGTGCCCAGCAGGGTGTCGAGACCAGCGGGGCCCTCGAGATTGATGGAGACGAGGTCGAAGGTCGAGCCTTCGACGACCACACCGATGCCGGTGCGCTGGTCGCGAGTAATGGCGTGGATCGAGAGCTGGGCCGGCCCGACAAACACCGAATCCGCCCGCCCCCCCTTGTCGAACTGGCGGCGGTACACCCCGAAGATCCCGGACCGTGGCACGACGAAGAGCAGACCGCTCCCGTCGGGCAGCCACTCGGCGTCATGCGCGGTGGAGTCGAACCCGAACCGGGTCAGGGTGGAGTCGGCGATGTCGAAGAGCCAGACGTCGCGCTCCTGCTCGGTAAAGTCCATCGACAGGCGCCGTCCGTCCGGCGACACCCGCGGGTTGTGATACGACCGGTCGGTCCCGAGCAGCACGGTGGCCTGGCCCGATCGCGATACCCGGACCAGCGCGCGCGGCTGGGTCGGGACATACGCCAGTCCGCCGGACCCCACCGTCACCGGGGGCGCGAACCCGAGAATCGAAAGCACGGTGGCCCCCAGCGGGGTCCCGGGCCCCACCGGGCCCTTGGTCTTGAGATCCCACGGGGCTCCGAAGAGGGTCCCGTCGGGCAGCGCCCAGACGAGCAGACCGTCGGCATACCCGGCCCACACCACGTTCACGTCGAGCACCATCAGCCGCTTCCCGGTACCGGGGTCGATCGCCACGACCGGTCCATTCGGCGCCGCCCGCCAATAGCGCGCCAGGACCCAGCCATCGGGGAGCACCTGGTTCAGGGCATAGGCGGTATTGCCGGTGGCGGAGTCCGGCACCGCGAATCGGGTCAGGGCACCATTGGGAGCCAGGGTGGCGAGGGCGCCCTGGGTGGCCACCACGTACCGGTCGGGGCCGGCAAACTCGATCCCGGTGAGGCCGGCCCCGCCCTCGACCGGGATGGCGACGGACGCGCCGCCGGCGCTGGGCACTTTGCGCGGTCCGCCGGTGTTGCCCAGAAACGCGATCGTCTGGCCGTCGGGGGAGAAGCTGATGGTGAAGGCATCGTCCGTTCCTTCGAGCCGGCTCGCCTGCAACCCGTCGAGCCGCCGGGTGTAGATGGAGAGGCGGTCGCTCTGACCACTGACGTAGGCCAGGGTCCCGCCGTCGGGCGAGAGTCGAATGGCCACCGGCGGCGACTCGGCAGGCACCGGGACCGAGAGACGGAGGGGCCGGATCTCGGCCTTCGGGGCCAGCAGGCGTGCGCCGGCCAGCAACCCGGCCACCAGCGCCGCGACGGCCACGCCCCATGGTGCGATGGTCGCGAGCCGGCTGCGGGGGCGGCCCACGGCGGACGGCCCGAGGGTGGAGGTCGATACGAAGTTGAGGTCCGTGAGGGCGGCCCCGAACTCTGCCGCCGTGGCAAACCGGTCGGCCGGCAGCTTCTCGAGGGACTTGGCGACCGCGGCCGCCACGTTGGGTGGCACCGCCTTCCGCATCGCGGTGACCGGAGCGGCCTCCTCGGTCACGATCTTCATGATGATCTGCTGCGCCGAGGCGCCGGTGTGCGGCGGATTGCCGGTCAGCATCTCGTACAGCACACTGCCCAGCGAGTACACGTCGGAGCGGGCGGAGATCTCCTTCTCGGCCGTGGCCTGCTCCGGACTCATGTAATGCGGCGTGCCGAGGCTCATGCCGGTCTCGGTCATCCGACCGCCGGCGGCCGCGCTCAAGGCGAGGGCAATGCCGAAGTCGGCCACCATGGGCCGGCCGTCGTGGAGCAGGATGTTCTCCGGCTTGATATCACGGTGAATGACGCCGTGGCGGTGGGCGTAGTCGAGGGCATCGGCGACGGCCGTGGTGAGCTTCACGGCCTCGTCGATGCCGAGCTGGGTTTCCCGGTCGAGTTTGGAGCGGAGCGTCTCGCCGTCGATGAACGGCATCACGTAATAGAGGAACCCATCGCCGGTACCGGAGTCGAACAGTGGCAGGATGTGGGGATGCTGGAGCGCCGCGGTGGTCTTGATCTCGACCACGAACCGGTCGGCGCCGATGACGGCGGCGAGTTCGGGCTTGAGGACCTTGAGCGCCACCTTGCGGTCGTGCTTGAGGTCCTGCGCCAGATAGACGGTGGCCATGCCGCCCTGGCCGAGCTCGCGCTCGATCAGGTACTTGTCGGACAGGGCGGCTTTGAGGCGCTCGATGCTCATGAGTTCTGGCGGGACCATCGGCTCAGGCACCCAGCGATCGGATGTCCTCGACCATGAGGAATCGAACGCCGGTGTCCGTCAGCGGGGCCAGCAGGTCACGGAAGTCGGCGATCACAGGCTGCCCGGATGGTCCCTCAGGGTGGTGAGGACCACCGGCATGGTGGCGCGGGTGTAGCTGGGCAGCGGTCGGCCGGCGAGTCGCCACGCCTCCATCGAGAGTTCGGCGACGGCGGCGAGGCGTTCTTCCAGGCTCCCGCCGGTCCGCGGGTCACCTGCCTCGGGGCTCGAGAGCGGGACCACCCGCGCGGTCATCCGGCTGCGATCCATGATCCTGGCAAGATAAGGGATTCCGGCCAACCCTTCTAGCCGCCTGCCTCGTGCGGTAGTGGGTCAATTTGGATGTAACAGTTTCAGGGAGAAGGGGCACTAGGGCCGCGAGCTTCGCCGAATTCTAGCCCCCCCGAGTACGCAATTTGCTTGACAACTCCGCCAGGGGCGAGGATAATACAGATGTTGTAACCTTGTGAATGGTTTCACAAGCCCACTAATGGGGCGTGCCATGACTTATGTAATAGATCCCCCAGCGCGATTCTCCTCCAAGTCGTTGGCCGAGATTGGCGAGTTTCGCCAGGAGTTGGCTCTCGCGCTTGGGATCCGTCCAAGCCCCACCGTCGCAGAGATCAATTCGGCACTCAAAGACAGCCTGAAGGTTATCTCCGAACTCAAGCAGCTCGCAGTCCTTGATGAAGAGCGCGCCGACATCTTATTGGTCGCGCTTCTCACCCTGTTCGCAAGCGCAATGACAAACCAGATGGCGCACGGCCTAACCGATTCCGGCCCTTCCGCGCCCCTGCGCCGTTGGCTGGAGGCTGCGTTGACAAAGTGACCGACCAGCCGGGCCTTCCCGTTCCCGTGCCGGCTCCCGAAGACGAGAAGGTCGATCCAGGGGCTTCTATGCCCCCAGAGGTAGGTGACGTTCTGAAGGGGCTTCCCGCAGAACAGCGCCAAGTCCTAGAGCGAAGCTTCTCGCTCATGTACCAAGGGCCAGCGATCAATCCGATGCTTGGCAAGATTGACAAGGAGCACCTTCACAAGATGCTGGACGGCGTCGAAAACGAGAACCGACGCATGTACGACGACAGCAGAGACGAACGGAAACACCTTACGATTCGAACCGCAGCGGGAATCGTTGCGTTCCTTTTGACCTGCGCGCTGTTCTTGTGGGCTCAGCAAGTTCCGTTTCTCAAGGATCTCGTGGTGTACCTTGTGCTCATCGCGGGTGGGGTCGGGATCGGGCGCGGTTTCACCAGACAGCACGACGACTAAGGGTTCCCCACCCTGACCGGGTGAGTCGGGTCCATCAGGGCCAGCATGTCTTCCACGGTCCAGCCCCGATCCGCGAGGCCAGCCGTCATCGCCGGCGTGGTCTTCCGGCCGTCGGCGGCCGGGCCTGCCCTCCGAGGCGAGCAATCGCCTCCCGATCCTCCGGGGTGAGTTTCGTCGCCCCGGCTTTCCCGCCTACCTTGCCGCCCTGGTGGCCTCGCTCGACGGCGTCAGGATGCTTCTCCCCTCACCGGGTGGGAGGGGCTTCTCGCTCTCGCCTGTCGCCCCTCGGACGACGCGGAACGCCACCTCGTTGGCGTCAGGGCGGAGCTTGGGTGGTTTGGTCGGTGACGCCATGCGGGCAAGACAAGCAATCGGCACCGGGTGGGGGTTGGACCAATTCAAACTGACCCACTACCCCTCGTGCAGCCCCGACGGCTTATCGAGGGACTGACGGTGGAGGATCCACCGCCAGGTCCAACCGCGGGTTAGCGCGCTGCTAGGGTGCGAACATCTCCTGGAGCACCGAGAGAGTCGTTTTCAGTGCGGCCGGCGCGAGACGCCCGAGGCGGCGCCCGAGGCGGCGCCGGTCGACAGTGCGGATCTGGTCGAGCACGACATGGCCGGCTTTGCCGGCCAGTTTGCACGGAATCCTGAACGGATAGGGATGCGAGCCGGTGGTGAGAGGTGCCACGATGAAGGTGGCGAGATTGGTGTTCAACTCGTCAGGGGAGACGACCACGCAGGGCCGGGTCTTCCGAATCTCGCGCCCAAGCGTCGGGTCAAGATTGACGAGGTAGACGTCGCCACGCGCCGGGGTTACCACGTCCACTCGGTGTCAAAGGCCGTGGGCGTCGGGGCGTCGAGGAGTTCGCTGCCGCCGGCGGCAAGGTCTGCGGCCGCCTCGGCCCATCCACTCCGGGGCCCGTCGGCCGGGCGAATGACAATCGCGCCCTCCCTCACATCGAGCTCGACTTCGTCCGAGAGGCCCGCCTGTTCGATGAGGGGTTTGGGAAGCCGCACTCCGCGAGAATTCCCGATCCGAACGAGTCGAGCTCTGGTCTTCATCAGCGCACCCCGGAAAGAACGTGATTACATAGTAAGCACTTGTCGGACTTCTGCCAAGTCAGGTCACCGCTTGAGCCGTGCCGTGATCCTCGCCGTCTCCGGGTGGCCGCAATCCCCCTCGGGAACGTTGATGTTCGAGGTTGACCAGTTCAGGTACCCCGGTGTCTCCACCAGGATCGAATACCGGCCGGGCCGCCCAAGAGCTAGCTGATACCTGGGAAGGACGGCGCCCGCAGTCCCTGGTGGTGGAGACCGCTGCTCGAACGACCCATCCGTCACGGTGATCACCGACGGAACGAGGGGGCTGGCCCCGGTCACGATATCGACGATCTCCAGCACGATGGCTGGCCTCGCCTCGGTGGTGCAGTCCCCGCCACCAGTGATGAGCCCGCACCCCCCGATGGCAGCAACCCCCGCAATCAGGGACAGGACACGGCTTCTGGATCCCATGGTGCTGGCCCGGATACCCCACCAGCTGGGTGGCATGTCATGCGACCCGGAGCGGCTTGATACGGGCCACATCATCCTTGATCGCCTGGGCGGCATCCCAGAGGTCGACGGCGCGCTGAGCATTGAGCCAGAACTCGGGTGCATTCCCGAAAAGCCGAGACAACCGCAGGGCCATCTCCGGACTGACCGCGCGGCGCCCCCGCAGCAGTTCGTTGACCGACTGGCGCGAGACCCCCACAGCCTCCGCAAGACCGGCGACGGTCAAGCCGTAGTCAGGCATGAAGTCCTCGTGCAACATCTCACCGGGATGAGTGGGCCGCCGTACCGTCGAGCGGGTGTTTGGAATGCTCATGGCGTACCCCTTCTAGTGATAGTCACAGACCTCGACATCGTAGGCATCCCCGTCCACAAACCGAAAGCAGATGCGCCATTGATCGTTGATTGCGATCGCGTGCTGGCCCTTGCGCTCTCCCTTCAGTGCGTGCCGCCGGTTGCCCGGGGGGACCTTCAGGTCATTCAAGGTCGTGGCCAGGTGAACATACTCCAGCTTGCGAGCAGCCCGAGCAGCCACGCTCGGGGGAAAGCGTTTGGCCCTGCCTGTCGCGTACAGCTCTTGAGTGCGCTTGTCCGCGAAGGTCTTGATCATGGAGAAAAGTAACGTGTCACGTGACTGGCGTCAAAGAGGCGTTGGGGACCTGGTTCGCATGACAAGTACTGGGTTGCGACCGGTCGTGGCACCCTGTGATATGCGGGACTGTCCATATATCGCACTTATCGGCGGTGACCGCAGGGAGATTCACGGCCCGTCCCGCCCCTGCCGTACTTCCCAACCGAGATGGGTGATTTCCACGCCACCCCAGCTGCGTTCGAAGTACTCGGCGACCCGTCGGCGGTGACAGACACAACAGCGCCCGGTCCTGTACGAGCGAGAGTGTTCGGTACTCGGTACGTGCCGTCCGGCCACCAGCGTGTTCGTCGGCCTGCGCTATGCGACGACGCGGATTCTGT
>CAYINH010000120.1:0-7834 GCA_964364615.1 uncultured Gemmatimonadaceae bacterium | reverse complement strand
CCGGCGGTCAGCGCACTGCTCAGCGAGTTGTCGAAGACCAGCACCATCGCGGTCGGAGCGTGACCCGCCGAGCTTCCACCCGGCCGTGTGGGCCCCGCGGCGGCGAGGACCAGGGTCACAATCAACAGGGTCCGCACCAGCAGGAGCAGGAGATGCTGCAGATTGAGCCGCCGCTGATGGTGGCGGGCGGTATCGGCCAGGTACTGCACCGCGGGAAAGTCGACGGTGGGTGGTTCCCGGCGGGCAAAGAGGTGGAGCAGGATCGGAACCGCTGCGACCAGCAGCCCAGCCAGCACCCAGGGAGTCGTGAAGCCGATCACGCGACCGCCACCGCCTGGACCAGGGCCTGCCGGAGGGCGGTACCGAACGGCAGGTCGGTGGTGATCACCTCGTAGGCAACGCCATGACTGCGCAGGCCAGCCCGCCAGGCGTCCATCGTCTGGCGCAAGGTGCGATCGTAGGCGCCAGCCCAATCCTGCGGTCGGAGCACCACGGTCTGTCCGGTCTCCGGATCCCGGTACCGGACCTCCACCGCTCCGGCCAGGGCCCGCTCGGCAGGATCGAGGAGATGCAGCACCAGCACCTGGTGGCCCCGGTGTCGGAGAAACCGCAGCGCTTTGATGGTGATCTCGCGCTCCAGCAGCAGGTCGGAGACCAGGACCACCAGTCCCCGCCGACGGAGCTGGGCCACCACCCGTCGGAGCGCCGGTTCGGCGGCGGTCCGGGCGCCGGGTTCGGTGTTCTGGAGGGTGGCCAGCAACTGGCGCCAGTGACTGAGCCGGGCTCGGGGGGGCAACACCGCCCGCACGGTGTCATCGAAGGTCAGCAGTCCCGTGGCATCGCGCTGGCGAAGCAGGACCAGGGCCAGCGAGGCGATCAGCAGCTTGGCGTAGGCCAGCTTGGTGAGTCGGGCCTCGTCGCCGGACCAGGCCATGGACCGGCTGGTATCGAGCAGCAGCATGGCCCGGAGATTGGTCTCCTCCTCGTACTGCTTGACGTACAATCGATCGGTGCGGGCCAGCAGCTTCCAGTCGACGTAGCGCAGTTCGTCGCCCATCTGATAGGCGCGATGCTCAGCGAACTCCACCGAGAACCCGCGGCGGGGGCTTCGGTGGAGGCCGGAGAGGAATCCCTCGACAATCCCCTGGGTGACCAGTTCAAGGCCGCCGAGGCGGGACAGTTCGAGTGGGTCAAGGAGGTCGAGTCGGTCGCGGCCGTGCATGGGCCAGGTAAGATAGTGGGGCCGGCAGATCTTGACGGGTTCCCGAATCGGTGCCACCATCCGGTCAGCCCTCTTACCCCAAGGGAGACCGCCATGCCGTCCTATGAATACGGACCCTGCGTCCACGAGGTCAGAACCTGTGACTGGATCTGCCCTGAGTTCGAGCTTGGCAGTGTCACCCTGCGCTGGCCTGAGGCAGAGCTGAAGGTCAGGCAGGACACCATTCCGGTCACCGACCCGATCCGTGCCGAACTGGGCTGGAAGAAGGGCGCCGGCCCTGAGACCATCCGGTTCGATGCCATGATCTTCACCGCGGCGGCCTATGACCGGTTCGTCCTCCCCGACCTGATCGTGACCCACGGGTACGACAAGGCCCGGATCCTCCGAACCCGCCACCTGGCCTGTCTCAAGAGCTTCGGGGTCTGCGTCCACTGGATCGACTGCGACTGGATCTGCCCGAGGATCGGCTGGCGGGAACTGATCGACTGGAAATCGCAGCACAACCTGCGCAATGTGTTCGACGCGCTGGTTCTCACGCCATCGGCCTACCAGCGGTTCGTGCTGCCGTTCCAGGTCCGGACCAAGGGAGCACCACGAGCGGTCGCAATGTACCAGTGCTACCTCAGCCGGGTCCGCACCGAGGAGGCCCTGCTGAAGGGGGTCTGGCCTAAGGCACAGGCTCCAGCCCGGCCAGCCGGCGGAAAGAAGGCTGCTCCCTGAGGCCGAGGAACCAGTAGGAGGTCCGCAGGAACATCCGGTAGGATGAATCCTGGGCCACCAGCGGGGCGAGCAGACGAATCGCCCCGTCGGTGTCCCCCAGGATGGTCAGGACGTAGGTCTGGTAGAGATCCATCCCTGGAGCACCGGTCCGCTTTGCGCGGCCAACCACCGCCAGCGCACTGTCGCGGAGCCCCGCCCTGGCCAGGACCGCGGCAACCATCACCCGTCTGAAGCCCACCGTGGCCGGCTCGGCCCCACCGCCGGGCCGCTCGATGGCCGACAGTTCCCGCCAGGCGCTGTCGGCCTCCGCGCGGGTGCCCCCGAAGTACCCGAAGTAGACCAGCCGGCACTCGGCAAAGTTGGGAGAGTCGTAGAGCAGTCGCCCATCCTCGCACACCCTTCGCGCCTGACTCGGAACAGCCAGTTCCCGGAACATCGCCAGCAGCTGGCCCGCGACCCCAAGACCGTTGAGCAGGAAGTCGTCGAAGCTCTGGGCCGCCAGCGCCGCCGTCGCGGCCTCGGCCATCCGGCCGGTGCGCCGGTAGAGCCGACTCAGGTGAACATTCGCCTCGCTCAGGGTGTTGTCGGCCGCCAGGGCCGCACGGAGATCCGATTCGGCTCGACGCACCGAACTGTCGGGAAGCCCGGGCAGCATGAGCACCAGATGCTCCCCCAGCGACCCCCGCAAGGCGAGCGCCTCGGCGGAGCCGGGTTCCCGCACCAGGGCACTGTCGGCAAACGCGATTCCGCGCTCCAGCCGTGCGGCCACCAGCACCGAGTCCGCGAGGTCGAAGAAGCTCAGGTTGTAACTGACCCAGCCCCGCCGGATCCAGGGAAGCGCCCGGGACGGGGCGAGCCGGCAGGCATCACCCAATCGGCTGTCGGCGGCCTCGAACTCGAAGCGCGCCCGTTCGATGTCGCCGTCGGCATAGGCCTCCCGGCCTTTCTGATAGTGACTCTCGGCCTCGAGCACCGCCTCCCGGGCTTCCTGGCCCCTGAGCGAGCCCACCGCCTCGCGGAGTTCCATGGCCTCTCCCACCTTCCGGCGCACGAAGGCGGAAACCTGAAAGGCAATCGCATCCTGCGTCTCCGGGGTAATGGATCCCGGGTGCCAGGATTGGGTGGCAAGGAGTTGGTCGGTTGCCTGGTCGATCACCTTGGCGGTCACCACGACGTGGTCAGCCGGCCCGGAGGCCACGATCCGGACCACGGTGCCCACGGGCGGCGCCATCGTGTCAAAGACGGTAATGGACTGCAGTGCGGCGAGCTGCCGGCTGACTCCGTCGGCCAGTTGCCGGGTGAGGACCGGATCCGAGGCCTCGGCAGTCATGCCCTCGACCACGACGGCGAGCAGGGTCCGCCGGTCCGAGGGCCAGAAGAGGTAGCTGGTCACGCCGAGCAACCCGACCAGCAAGGCTCCCACCAGCATCCCGCGACCGAACCGACGAGGCCGGGGCGGTGGGGCGGCGGAGGCCAGGAGATCGGACCGGAAGGCCGCGGGCGTCTGGGTCCGGTCGGCGGGGACCTTGGCCAGGGCGCGGGCGAGCGCCCGCTCCACCGCGACCGGCACGGTGGGCCGGACGGTTCGCACAGGGGGCATAGGATCGGAGAGATGGCGGGCACCAATCGCCCCACCGCTCGCCCCGGAAAAGGGGGGCTGGCCCACCAGCATTTCGTACACCACGCAAGCCAGACTGTAGACGTCGGTCCTACCGTCGATGGTGCTGTCCCCGCCCCACTGCTCGGGACTCATGTACGCCGGGGTACCGATTGGAGCCCCGTCCGATTCACCGGTCTGGCGGCTGGCCAGCAGCCGGGCCACCCCGAAATCGGCGACCATCGCGTGTCCGGCCTGGAGCAGGATGTTCTCGGGCTTGATGTCCCGGTGGATCACCCCACGGTCATGGGCAAACTGCAGGGCATCGGCGACCTCGGCGCCGATCCGGATGGCATCCTCGACCGGCAGCGGCCCTTCCCGGAGCAGCCGGTCCCGAAGCGATTCGCCGTCCACGAAATGCATCACGTAGTACGGGAGCTGGGCAGCCGGGGGGCAGTCCAGCATCCCGGAGCCGATCAGCCCCACAATGTTCGGGTGGGTGAGCCGGGAGACGATCCGGATCTCCTGCTCGAACCGCTCAGCGGTGATCGCCAGCGAGAGTTCCGGGAGCAGGACCTTGATGGCGACCGGGCGATCATGGCGGAGGTCGTGGGCCAGGTAGACCCGGGCCATCCCGCCCCGACCAAGCTCGCGCTCGACCCGGTAGGTCCCGGCAATCGCCTCGGTCAGGATCTGCTGGAGGAATTCGGGCATGGCTCGGCTCCCCATGAAGTTGTACCCCATGGAACGGACATTGTCTACCGGGTGTGCTGGACCTGGGGAGAGTCCGTCCTGCGGGTGGGAACCTGGCTCGGCTCGGGTGCGGTCCCTCCACGGCTCCGATGACGCCAGATCCCGCCCAGCCAACGGGGGGGGGTACATTCCCCGGATGAGCCACGACCACGGTCACTCCGAGCCTTCCGGACTGGCGGATTTCCAGGCGTTCCGCAGCCAGATGAACGAGGCGATTTTCGCCCACGGCAACCTCACCATCAACCGGTTCTTCGCGCTGGACGGCCGGGCGTACGAGGAAGGGGCCCTCGGGGTCCGGACCAAGGAGCTGATGGGGCTGGTCGCCTCGCTGGTACTCCGGTGCGACGACTGCATCAGCTACCACGTCGTCGAGGCCTGCCAGGCTGGAGCCTCCGATGACGAGTTGATGGAGACCTTCGCGATCGGGTTGATCGTGGGGGGCAGCATCGTGATCCCGCATCTCCGTCGGGCCGTGGCCCGGCTGGCGGAAGTGCGGGGAACCACCGGCCCGGCCGCAGGCTGAACATCTGATTCGTTCCCAACGGGAGGAAGAACACCATGAGAGGCGCCTACCTGGTCACGGTGGCAGTGGTGGTTTCCGGGGGCCTGTTGGCCTCTCAGCTCGGCTCCGGGTCCGCAGGCGGCTCGGCCAGAATGTCAGGGGTGACCGCTGATCAGGATCCGACGCTCCCCGCCTCCGGGGCGACGGCCGCCCGGCGGCTGGCCAGTTCCCCCCGGCACGCCGAGTGGGTGGCGGTCAAGGTGGGCGCCGACAGTGTCATGGCCTGGGTGGTGTACCCGGAGCGGCAGGACAAGGCGCCCGTCGTCCTGGTGATCCACGAAAACACCGGGCTGACCACCTGGGCGCGAGCTGTTGCCGACCAGCTGGCGGCCGAGGGGTTCATCGGGATTGCGCCTGACCTGCTGACCATGCGCCGGAGCGATGACCTGACCCGGGAGTGGTCGGCAGATTCAGGGCGCGCCGCGATCCGGACGCTTACCAACGACGAGGTCCAGAGGGGCCTCGATGCCGTGGCGCGCTACGGCACCACCCTGCCCGCCGCCAGCGGCGTCTATGGCGTGGTCGGCTTCTGCTGGGGCGGGGCTCGCTCGTTCCTCCACGCGGTGCATGCCCCGTCCCTGAAGGCCTCGGTGGTGTACTACGGCTCGCCGCCGTCGACCGAGCAGATCGGATCCATCCAGGCACCGGTACTCGGGCTCTACGGGGGGAGCGACGCACGGATCACGGCGACGGTGCCGACCACCGACACGACCATGAAGGCAGCGGGCAAGGCCTTCCAGCACCACGTCTATGACGGCGCCGGCCACGGTTTCCTTCGGGCTCAGGAGGGGCAGGACGGGGCGAACCTGAAGGCGTCGCAGGCGGCGTGGCCCGCGACGGTCGAGTTCCTGAGGGCGCGACTGGGTCGGTAGCCGGGGCCCGGGCTCAGCGCGGGCGGTGGAGGGGGGCCTGGACCGGCTCGGGTGCGGCTGCCTCAGACATCCGACCGATCGGGCGGGCCTGACTCCCCCGAGGCCACATGCTCGTCAGTCGAGATCATCAGCTGGCGGTCCCGGATCACCCGGACGACCTGCTCGGGGGTGAGGCTGAGGTGATCCCGTCCCAGTCTGTCGGCGAGGGGCGAGCGGAGCAGCAGGTCCAGCGGCTGAGCCTGCAACCCGACCAGGAAGACCGGAACCCCTTCCCCAATCCGCCGGTCCACCAGGGTCGTCAAGGCCCGGAGGCCGGTCGAGTCCATCAGCGGAACCCCCTGGAGGTCGAGCACAATCGCCTTGGGCTTTCCGGCGACCTGACCCAGCAGTTCGCTGAACGCCTCGGCGGCCCCGAAAAAGAAGGGGCCGTTGACGTCGTACACCTCCACCCCGCGCGGGAGCAGCCCCCGCCACCGGGTCCGGGCCTCATCCAGCTCCACCTCGCCAGCATCGATCGTCTCCAGCATGTCCCGGGTGATCGGCTTGACGTTGCTGACTTCACCCATCCGCCGCATGAAGAGGAAGGCGGCCAGCACCATCCCGACCGACAGGGCGACCGTCAGGTCCACCAGAACGGTCAGCAGAAAGGTCGCCAGCATCACCACCGCGTCACTCCGGGGCGCGGTCCGCAGTTCCGCCCGGAAGGTCCGCCACTCGCTCATGTGGTAGGCCACCACCACCAGAATCCCGGCCAGGGCCGCGAGGGGAATCCGGCCGGCCAGGCGACCCAGGAACAGGGTGATCACCAGCAGGACGAAGGCATGGACAATCCCCGCCACCGGCGTCCGGCCCCCGTTCTTCACGTTGGTCGCGGTCCGGGCGATGGCGCCCGTGGCCGGAATGCCCCCGAAGAACGGCGTGACGATGTTGGCGATCCCCTGCGCCACCAGCTCCTGATTGCTGCGATGCCGCCCGGCGATCATCCCATCCGCCACCACCGCCGAGAGGAGCGACTCGATCGACCCGAGGAGCGCAATGGCGATCGCCGGGCCCACCAGGGCGACCAGCATCGCCTCATTGACCTTGGGGATGACAGGGCTCGGGAGGGAAAAATCGATCTGGCCGAACCGATCGCCGATGGTCTCCACCGGCAGCTTGAGCAGTGCCACGGCGACGGTGGCCACAACCAGCGCCACGAATGGGGCCGGGATCCGGCGAATGAACCGGGGCCAGACCACCAGCAGCAGCAGCGTGACGCCCGCGACCGCCATGGTCTGCCTGTTCGCGGTGGGCAGGGCGACCGCGAAGGCGATCCACTTGGTGACGAACGCGGTCGGGACCGACTCCATCCGGAGGCCCAGCAGATCCCGGATCTGGCTGGAGAAGATCAACAGGGCGATCCCGGCCGTGAAGCCGGTGACAATGGGGTACGGGATGAACTTGATGACGGTGCCGAGCCGAGCCAGACCCATCCCCAGCATGATGAGGCCGCCCATCAGGGTGGCCACGATCAGGCCATCCACCCCGTGTTCGGCCACGATCGCCGCGACGATGACGACGAACGCGCCCGTGGGCCCACCGATCTGGACCCGGGACCCGCCCAGGGCGGAGATCAGGAAACCGGCCACGATGGCGGTATAGAGGCCGCGCTCGGGCGTGACCCCGCTGGCAATGGCAAACGCGATTGCCAGTGGCAGCGCCACAATGCCAACCACCAGCCCGGCCCCGGCATCGGCCCAGAATTGCCTGCGGGTGTAGCCCGCGCGGAGGACGGTGACCAGCTTGGGGACGAACATCGCTAGCTGTGGGCTCGCACGTTGAGGACGACGCTGGCGACGATCAGGCCCGCCCCGAGCAACTGAATCGGGGTGGGGACCTCCCCGAGCAGGAGCAGCGCGGTGGCCAGGGCCACCACCGGCACGGTGACGCCGAACAGCGCGGTCCGGCTCCCACCCACCGCCCTCACACTCTGGCTCCAGAGCGCATAGGCGATCACGATCGAGAACAGCGCGGCATAGCCAATGGCGCCCCACACCAGGAGCGGGAGGGAGCCCCAGTCAAGCGCCGTCAGTTCCGGCAGCCCGACCAGGAGCAGTACCGGGGTCCCC